>NZ_RZTF01000327.1:2697-4857 GCF_004023175.1 Mesorhizobium sp. M7A.F.Ca.MR.362.00.0.0 | reverse complement strand
TATCACTGCGCCTTTATAAACGCGATTGTTCCCCCAGTTCGGTCTAACTCTGTAAATCCACGCCTGGTTATGTTCCGCTCCAACTCTCGCGCTTCGGCATGACCCGTCAACTTGGGGTGGAACTCGATAATCAGCTTTTCAAATAGCTCAAAATGGTTCGGCGGAATGCTCGTTTCGGCACCTTCGATATCCATGATCAAGACATTTGGCTTGAACGGAAGGTCTGAAATGATTGTCGGGATTGAGAGCATAGGTACGGTGAGCCGTTCAGCTTCGTTGTCCCGACGTAGTGCGCTGGATGACCAGAAATTCTGGCTGATACCGAAACTGATAGAGCCGTCGGATGGACCGACAGCGACGGTCTTGAGAACGGGCAGGCTGATCCTATTGAGGCGAAAATTCTCCCTCATGGATGCCTCCAGACGCGGGTTTGCCTCAACCATGCAGTAGTCTTCGATGCCGATGTCGATCATGCAGTTCAACGCCATGAAGCCGATCGCGCTACCGGCCTCCAGAACCTTGTCGTGGCGACTCAAAAAGCGCGAAGCCAGAGCCGCATCTTGATCCTCGTAACCTCTGGCCATCACGTACCGCATGCGGCGGGAGACGGTATCCAAAGACAGGGTGATGTTCCGGACTGTTACCGTTCTTCTGCCGGCGGTAAGAATTTCAAAGCCAACATCGCGCACGTTCCGGATAGCTTCCAAGATCATCTCGGCTCCTTACGAGCTGGAATCAGCAGCCGAAAGTAAACGCGCCGGCCCTGCCTCTGGCAAGGTGCGTGACTCATATCCAGGGCTTGCCCGATTCAAGGTCTTCTCCGATTGCGGACTCCTGATCATCGCATCGCTCTGCACATCGACTGAAGCGCCCGCGTTTTCCCGCCTCGCATTTCCTTGACCGTGAGGTTCCTCCGACGGTCTCCCCGACCATAGTTCAATCACGAAAGGAACCACCATGGACCGCAACTTCGCGCGGGCGCTTGCGCTTGTTCTCAAATCGGAAGGCGGGTGGTCGGACAATCCGGCTGATCCCGGCGGCGCCACCATGAAGGGCGTGACGCTTGCCAGCTTCCGTCGTTATGTGAAGGCCGACGCGACGAAGGCGGATCTGCGTGCGATCAGCGACGCGCAGGTCGCCACCGTCTATCGCCGCTTCTACTGGGACGCTGTGCTCGGCGCCGAATTGCCCGATGGCGTCGACCACGCTGTGTTCGATTTCGCCGTCAACAGCGGGCCTGGCCGGGCGGCCATATATTTGCAGGCGGCCGTCGGCGTTGCGCAGGACGGGCGGATCGGACCGGTCACCGTCGCGGCGGCCAAGGCAAAGCCGGCCGGTGTGACCATCGATGCGCTTTGCGATGCGCGGCTGGCGTTCCTCAAGCGGTTGCCGACATGGGCAACATTCGGTCGCGGCTGGTCCGATCGGGTCAGGTCGGTGCGGGTTCAGGCCCTGCTGATGTCGGCGCAGCGCCCCGCGGCGCCGGTGACCGCGTCGCCGCCGCCCAGGGTCGAAACATCGCCCAATGGGGCGTCGTCGATCCAGCCCGTGCCGCCGGCGCCCGGCGGCAAGGCGGCTGCCGCGGCCGGCATCCTCGTTCTCCTGGCCGGAGCGCTCGCTGCCTTCCGGCATCAGGTCGCCGCTCTTTTCGGGAGCCTGTTTCGATGAGATGGTTCAACACCAATGCGCTGCACAATCTCCTCAACACGCTGATCGCCATCATCTGCGGCGGCGCGCTCGCCGGCTTCGACTGGACGCTGCTCGGCGTGAGCGACCGCACTGCGCTTCAGATCAGCGGCGCCATTGCCCTTGCCAAGATCATCATCAACGCGGTGCGTGACGGGCCGCGCGGCATGGTCGCGCCGCCGGCCAGGGAGACATGAGATGGGAACACTCGCCCTCGCGCTGCTTGGCCAGGCCTGGCCGTATCTTCTGGCAATTGGCGCCGCGCTTGCCTGTGCCTGGACAGCCTATGCCAAGGGCAAGGCCAGCCAGAAGGCCAGGCAGGATGCCGCCGACGCCGCGGCGCGCACCGAAGCCCAGAAGATCGACGATGCCGTCGCCGGCCGGGCGCCGGACGACAACAGGGGGAGGCTGGCCAGATGGTCAAAATCATAGCGCTCTCGCTGCTGCTGGCCGGCTGCACCACATCAGGCGGGT
>NZ_RZTF01000327.1:0-2687 GCF_004023175.1 Mesorhizobium sp. M7A.F.Ca.MR.362.00.0.0 | reverse complement strand
GTTCTGCGCGGCCGGGCATCCCCTCCGGCCGACAAGGGCGGAGGCGGCGACCCTTTCCGACGCGTCGGTGGCGGCGATCCTGGCTCACAACGAAAAGGGCCAGAAGCTTTGCGGCTGGAGGCCATGATGAACGATCTTTTCGACCTGCTAGGCATCAAGGGACCGGTCGTGGCGGCGGGCCTCGCCGGCGGCGTTCTGCGCGCGCTGTCGCGGCATCGCTACAAGCTGCGCGAAATGGTGGCCTCGCCGATCTGCGGCGCGCTTGCGGCGGCCTATCTGACGCTGCCGGCGGTTTCCTACGCCAGGATCGCCGGCCTGCCGATGCCCGATCCCGCCGACGACACCACCACGCTGGCGGCCGCCTTCCTGATCGGCGTCTGCGCCATGTGGATTTCGGACGTCCTGTTCGAGTTCGTGGTGCGGAGAGTCAGCCGCGCGCGGGACGAATAGCTGGTGCGGCGGCGATTGCTTGGCGGAATTGCCGAGGCACGTTTCCCGCGGCATCGAACCATCGAAGACAACCCAAAATAGCCCGTTCCGGTTCGCCGGGCGGGCCATTTTTGCGTTTTGGCCTGATCAAGCCAGAATGTTGACCGCGCGTGCCGCGACCAGCGCGATGGTCAGCAGCGAGATCATGGCCTCGGCCATCATCAGCAGCTTGGCGCGCTGGGAGAGTGGCAAGGTATCGGTCGGCGAAAATGCGGTCGCATTGGTGAAGGCGAGGAAGAAATA
Source organism: Mesorhizobium sp. M7A.F.Ca.MR.362.00.0.0 (assembly GCF_004023175.1). Classification (NCBI taxonomy): domain Bacteria; kingdom Pseudomonadati; phylum Pseudomonadota; class Alphaproteobacteria; order Hyphomicrobiales; family Phyllobacteriaceae; genus Mesorhizobium; species Mesorhizobium sp. M7A.F.Ca.MR.362.00.0.0. Next base: position 1,955 of record NZ_RZTF01000327.1, on the reverse strand, counting down.
ATCGACGAAGCCGGGCAGCCAATCTCGAAGCTCACGGTTGTTCAACGTCATCTGCGCGAACAGGAAATCGGCCTGTGCGAGCTTGACGAGGCCGCAGGTCGGCGGACCGCCGCGGTCGGTGCTCCAGAACCACAAGGCAAAAACGATGACGTTGGTGACCCAGATGTTGAGCGCGTCGATCAGCAGCGTCGTACCGCTACTGCCGGCATGGCCCTCCAGCAAGGCACGCACCAGCAGGACCAGCGAACCGCAATTGATGATGCTGATGATGGCGGTCATGGTCAGGGCTGTTCTGCGGATCATGACCCGAAACTGGCCGATCGCATGCCACTCGTGGTCCTCGACCGCCTTTCGGGTGGCGGCCTGCGTCCAGGCGGTGGCCACCGACAAGGGCAGCAGCAGGGCCGCCTCCAGCGCGGGCGCCACCCAGCGCGGCCCGAATGAGAGATTGTTGATGACCAGAAGCTGCAGGCAGATGATGACGAGAACGGCCGCACGGGCCATCCAGAAATCGAGCGCACGGTAGTGAATGACGGCATGGTGGTGGCGCATTTTTCAAATCCTGAATGCTTTGGGGACGGGAGCCGGTCAGGCGTAGGCGACGCCTGCCGCGATCACGCCCAAGGCGCCATGCCCGGCCTGTTCAGGGTGCTGCGGGATGGCGTGTTCCATTGTTGTCTTGCTGGCATGTGATGACGGGAGAGGCGGCATGGTGGCGCGAAACTCTGCCTCAATCTTGGTTTTGCCATGGTCGGCCAAGTATACATTTTCGTAAGCTTCAAGTTCTGGGCTGTTCGTAAAACCGTCCGGTGTGATTTATCCACCGCATGACGCGAATCGACGAAACCATGAACGGTTGGCTGCCGGTCGGCAGTTCTGTTCCAGGCGACTGGCGGCAGTCGTCGATCTGGCCGGGGCTGACGCGCTATCCAGAAGCCGGCCTGGCGCTTTTATGCCTGACGCAGATCCTGTGCTGGACCGTGATGCCGGCGCTTGTCGATGCCGCCCCGCCCGGCGACGTCGTCGAGAGCTTCATGTGGGGCCGCGAATGGGTGCTTTTGACCTACAAGCATCCGCAGCTCCCCGGCTGGCTGCTCGAGATCAGCCATCTTCTGACCGGATCGTTCCGCTGGCCGCAATATCTGCTCGCCCAGCTTGTCGTCTCGGCGACCTTCGTCTTCGTCTACCTGCTGGCCCGCGACATGCTCGGGAGAACCCGCGCGCTGGCCGCCGTGCTTTTGATGCCGTCATTGTATTTCTTCGGCTGGCCGACACCGCAGTTCAATCATGATTACGCGCAGATGCCCTTCTGGGCCGCAATCTGCTGGCTGCTGTGGCGTGCGGGCCGTGGCGGTGGGCCGGGCTGGTGGCTGGCGCTCGGACTGGTGTCGGGCGTCGGGCTCTATGCCAAGTTTTCCACCGGGCTGCTGTTGCTCTTCGGGGCGATCTGGCTGTTGTCGGACACGCGGGCACGCAATCGGCTCGCCACGCCCTGGCCCTGGCTTGGGCTCGCGGTTTTCCTCGCCGTCGCCGCGCCACTGGCCATCCAGCTCTACCGCATCGATTTCCTGCCGCTGACCTATGTCGCCGGCCGCGATGAATGGGTGCTGGTCCACCGCGCCCGCCTTTACTATATCGGTGTCCAAATGGCGGGGCTCTGCGGCTTATTGCTGGTGCTGTCGATATCGGGGCTGTTGCGGCGTTCGCCCGCGCCGGAACAGCCCATTGAGCGCGGCGCGCTGGGCTATCTCGTGTGGATGGGGCTTGGTCCGGCGGTGCTTGTCATGGTGGCCTCGCTGTTTACCGGCGCCGGCGAGGCGTGGGGCGCGCCGATGTACAATCTGGTCGGCGTTGTGGCGATCGCCTTGCTGGGTCATCGGCTTGGCGCCGTCGAACTGCGACGGCTGGCGATCTGCGCGTTCGCCTGCATCCTCGGCATGTCCGGTGCCTATGCG
>NZ_RZTF01000326.1:0-7197 GCF_004023175.1 Mesorhizobium sp. M7A.F.Ca.MR.362.00.0.0 | reverse complement strand
CATCGGCAGCGTCCAGAGATAGACGGCGTGCTTGGCCATGCCCGCATGAATGGTGTTGGTGTAGGCCATCAGCGCGGCACCGCGATGGTGGTAGACGACGCCCTTCGGATTGCCTGTCGTTCCGGAAGTGTAGTTGAGCGAGATGGCGTCCCACTCGTCGTCGGGCATCGACCAAGCGAAATCCTCGGCGCCGCCTGCAACAAACGCCTCATAGTCCAGCGTGCCAACCCGCTCGCCCTTCGGATACGGCGCGTCGTCGGCGTATTCGGGATCATCATAGTCGATGACCAGCGGCTTGACCTTGGCCAGTTCCAGGGCCTGCCTGACAACGCCGGAGAATTCGCGGTCGACGATCAGCACCTTGGTCTCGGCATGATCGAGCTGGAAGGCGATGACCGCGGCATCGAGGCGGGTGTTGAGCGAATGCAGCACCGCCTTGGTCATCGGCACGCCGAAATGCGCCTCCAGCATCGGCGGCGTGTTTGACAGCATGACGGTGACGGTGTCGCCCTTGCCGATGCCGCGCCTGTCGAGCGCCGAGGCAAGCTTCAGCGACCGCTGCCAGAAGGTGCGATAGTCGATACGCTGGTGGCCATGAATGATGGCGAGATGGTCGGGATAGGTCTTGGCCGCGCGCTCAAGATAGGTGAGCGGTGTCAGCGGTTGATGGTTGGCCGCGTTCTTGTCGAGATCCTGTTCGTAAGGACTGCCCATCCCATGCTCCCCCCGCGGTTTCTTTCAGACGTTCTAATCACAGGCTCGGGCCGCGTCACCACAAACGATGCCACGAGAGAGCGCATTTGGCACAATGATGAACCAGATTCAGCGTAAGCGGGAGTATCGCATACCTCTGCCCAGTTTGACTTTTGTCGAGAGCCGTGAATAATGTCAGCCGAGGAGACGGCATGGCGATCCGACCGGCAGAACAGCTCATCCACAAGGCCGCCTGGCTCTACTATGCCCATGGCCTGCGGCAGGACCAGGTGGCGAGCCAGCTTAACATTTCCCGTGCCTCGGTCGCCATGTATCTGCGCAAGGCGCGCGAGACCGGCATCGTCAACATCTCGACTTCGACCCAGCTTTTCACCGACGACGTTCTGGCGCGCAAGCTTGAGGATGCGTTGAGCCTCGACGCCGTCTGGATCGCACCGGAGAATGATCATATTGCCGACCCGTCGACGGAAATCGCCGTGCTGGCGGCAAGCGTCTTTCTCGAACTGGTCAAGAAGGGCGACCGCATCGGCGTCGCCTGGGGCCGCACCGTCTATATGATCGCCGACGTGATGTCCTATGCCGATCTGCAGGATGTCACAGTGGTGCAGCTCTGCGGCAATCTCGGCGCGCCCTATTCCTATCGCCCCGACCAATGCACCATGGAGATCGCCCGGCGGCTCAACGCCAAGGGGCTCAATTTCTACGCGCCGCTGGTGCTGTCGACGGAAGAACTCGCGCGGGCGCTGCGTGCCGAGCCAGTGATCCGGGAACAATTGTCGGGTGTCAGCGAATGCGACCTGGCATTATACTCGGTCGGCGCGGTCGACGCCGACAGCCATCTGGTCAAATGCGGCGCGCTGACGCCAAGTGAAATGGCGGATCTGCGCAGCCAAGGCGCTGCCGGCGTGATTGCCGGGCAGATCATAGACGCCGAAGGCAAGGTGCTCGACTGCAGTTATAACAGGCGGGCGATCTCCGCCGAACTTGCCTCGCTGCGCGCCATCACCAGGCGTTTGGTGGTGGTGCAGGAAGACAGCAAGTTCGAACCGCTGCTCGCGGCGATCGCGGGCGGCCTTTGCACGCATCTGGTGGTCGGCGCGCACATGGCGCAGCGGCTCCTGGATCATGCGGCTGCCACGACAGAAAAGGCCTCCTAGAAATCCCCTCTCCGTCGCCGGCGCATTGTCATCAAAGCGTCGCGGCAATCCTGTTTCACCAACAAAGACAGCAACCGGACGAAGCGAACATGAAGAATTTGTGGAATGACGAAGCAGCCGAAAAACTCGTCGCAGACTACGCGAAAAAGGGTATCGGCCGCGACCTGGCGCTGCGCGTCTACACGACCCGGCTGCTCGGCGGCGAACCACGGCTGGTCCTGCATGGCGGCGGCAACACCTCTTGCAAGACGACGGCAACCGACCTCGTCGGCGACCAGTGGGACGTGCTGTGCGTCAAGGGCAGCGGCTGGGATATGGGCGTCATCGAGCCGCAGGGCCTGCCGGCGGTCAAGCTCAAGCCGTTGCTCAAGGCGCGCGCGCTGAACAGGCTGACCGACGAGGACATGGTTGCCCTGCAACGCGTCAACCTCATCGATCCGTCCTCGCCCAACCCGTCGGTCGAGACGCTGCTGCATGCCTTCTTGCCGCACAAATTCGTCGACCACACGCACTCGACTGCCATTCTCGCCATCGTCGACCAGGAGGACTCCAAGCCGCTGGTGAAGACGGTTTTCGGCAGCAGGATGGGTTATGTGCCTTACATCATGCCCGGTTTCGACCTCGCCAAGGCGGCCGCCGACATCTTCGACGCCGACCCTGATGTCGAAGGCCTGATCCTCGACAAGCACGGCATTTTCACCTTCGGCGACGACGCCAAACAGGCCTACGACCGGATGATCCACTATGTGAATGTCGCCGAGGACTTCATTGCCGCAAGCGGCAAGCCGAAGGCGGCAAAGGCGGCCTTGCCGGCAAGCCTCGCGACACCGGCGTCCATCGCGCCGATGCTGCGTGGTGCGGTGGCGGTGGCGCGCGGCGAAGGCCGCTTCGACCGCATGATCAGCGATTTCCGCACTTCGCCGGCAATTGTCGATTTCATCAATTCGGCTGAGATCGCCGACTATGCCGGACGCGGTGTGTCGACACCGGATCTGTCGATCCGCATCAAGACCGGCCCAATGGCGCTGCCGGCGCCCGATGCGGACAAGACCGGCGACTACAAGGCGGTGATCAAGAGCCATGTCGACGCGTTCGCCAAGGATTATCGCGCCTATTTCGAAACCAATGATGCGCTCGACGACGTCAAGCGCACCATGCTCGACCAGATGCCGCGGCTGACGCTGGTGCCGGGCCTCGGCATGTTCGGCCATGGCCGCACGCTGAAGGACGCGAAGATCGCCTCGGATGTCGGCGAGATGTGGATCGAGGCGGTGCGCGGCGCCGAGGCGGTCGGCCGTTTCCATCCGCTCTCCAAGGCCGATCTGTTCCCGCTCGAATACTGGTCGCTGGAACAGGCCAAGCTCGCCTCCAACAAGCCGAAGCCGCTGACTGGCCAGGTGGTGCTGATTACCGGCGGCGCCGGCGCGATCGGTGCAGCGACAGCCAAATTGTTCGCCGACAATGGCGCCCATGCCGTCGTCGTCGATCTCGACGCCGAAAAGGCTGCCGATGCGGCGAAGAAAGCCGGCAACAATTCGATCGGCGTCGCCGCAGACATCACCGACCCGGCACAGGTGCGTGCCGCCTTCGACAAAGCGGTTGCCGTGTTCGGCGGTGTCGACATCCTGGTTTCCAATGCCGGCGCCGCCTGGGAAGGCCGCATCGGCGAGCTCGACGACGCGCTCCTGCGCAAGAGTTTCGAGCTCAATTTCTTCGCCCACCAATCGGTGGCGCAGAATGCCGTGCGCATCATGCTCGAGCAGGGCACCGGCGGCGTGCTTCTGTTCAACACCTCCAAACAGGCGGTCAACCCCGGCCCGAAGTTCGGCGCCTATGGCGTGCCGAAGGCGGCGACACTGTTCCTGTCCAGGCAATACGCGCTCGACTATGGCGCGCATGGCATCCGCTCCAACGCCGTCAACGCCGACCGCATCCGCTCGGGGCTTCTGACCGACGCCATGATCGCCAGCCGCTCGGGCGCGCGCGGCGTGTCGGAGAAGGACTACATGTCCGGCAATCTGCTCGGCCAGGAAGTGACGGCGCAGGACGTGGCGCAGGCCTTCCTGCATCACGCGCTGGCCGACCGCACCACCGCCGATGTGACGACGGTCGACGGCGGGAATATCGCGGCAGCGCTGCGCTGACGTAGAGAGGTGCGGTGCAACTCTGAAGCTTGCTCGAGAAGGGGCGGTTGGGAACTTTCGACCCGACCGGCCATTGAGATCGAGCAAGGTCAAGCAGCTAAATTGTTGCCGGGAGTTCCCTCATGCCAACCGATGACTGGTCCCTGCCCGAACGCTTTATTTATTCGGGTCACCCGATTGCATGGGGAACGATCGGCGACGGCCCGCCGGCGGTCTTGCTTCATGGTACCCCGTTCTCGTCGGTGGAATGGCGGCGGATTGCAGCTTGGCTCGGGCAACGGCGCCGGATCTACTATTTCGACATGCTCGGCTACGGGCAATCCGCCAAGCCCGACGCGGACGTGTCGCGCGGCATTCAAAACGAGTTGTTCGCGGCGCTCTACGCTCACTGGGAGCTGGAGTGGCCCGACATCGTGGCGCATGACTTCGGCGGCTCCGTCGCGTTGCGCGGCCACCTGCTCAACGGGCTCGATTATCGCTCCCTGGTGCTGATCGATCCGGTCGCGATCAGCCCCCAGGGATCGCCCTTGGTTCAAGCGGCAAAAGAACACGAGAAAGCGTTTGCCGGTCTGCCGGCCTATATCCATGAAGCCATGCTTCGCGCCTATATCGGCGGCTCTGTCGCGAACGCGTTGCGCGCGGACGAAATGCAGCTCTATCTGCAGCCATGGCTTGGAGACGAGGGACAGAAGGCTTTTTGGCGTCAGATCGCACAGATGGACGACAAGTTCAGTCGAGAGGTCGAGTGGCGGTACGACGAGATACGTTGCCCTGTGACGATCCTGTGGGGTGAAGACGACGAGTGGATTCCGCTCGACGACGGGCGAGAACTCGCGCGCCGCATCCCCGGTGCGCCGTTCATCGCGGTTCCAAATGCCAAACATCTCGTTCAGGAAGACGCGCCAGAGGCAATAATCTCGACTGCGCTCGACTTCTGGAACGACCGCATCCTCGGCCGCCGCGAAACCCCTGCTACAGCAACTCTAGAATGTGTTTCCAGGCCCTGGTTCCCAGCCTCGAATCAGCCTCGTCACTGCGGCATCGAAACAAGGTTCCGGCGACGGCGCCGGACAGGTCTTCCTCGATTGCCGCCTGAGCTTCCATATACGCACCGTACCTTGGGCCGGAGCCTGGCGCCGGCTGAGATATTCGGCAAAAAGGCCGCCTGCAGCAAGCGGCTGCAGGCGGCCTTCGATAGCGAAACCTACTTGGCGTTCGGGTTCGGCATCCAGGCCGGCATCGCGACATCGGCATGGGCGAACTGCGGCAGCTTGGCCGACAGGTCTTCCATGTTCTTGATGTCCTTGTCGATGAGGTCCTTCTGGGTGATCAGCGTCGGCGGCACGACGACGTTGTGGCCGGGATCTTCGCCGGCCAGCAGCTGCGCCAGCGCACGCACCGAGACCTGGCCGACGACGGCCGGATTGGTCGCGGCGGTCGCAGCCCAGGCGCTGTCGGGCTCACGCATCGCAGCGATATCGGACGTCGAGATATCTGCCGAATAGATCTTGATGCCCTTGTTCAAGCCCGCTTCGTCGACGGCGATCTTCACGCCCTTGGCGAATTCGTCATAGGGAGCGAACATCACCTTGATGTCGGGATGCGCCGTCAGCACCGAACGCGCCTGGTTGGCGACGGAGTTGGCAATCGGATTGTCGAGCGTGCCGAACATCGCGACTTCCTTGATGCCGGCATACTTCTTCTTGACGTCGACCCAGGTCTCGTTGCGGCGGTCGAGCGGCGCGATGCCGGCGACATAGACATAGCCGGCATTCCAGCTTTCGCCATTGTCCTTGACCGCCTGCTCGAGGGCGAGGCGCGCCAAGTCGCGGTCGGACTGTTCGATCTGCGGGATCTTGGGATTCTCGACATTGACGTCGAACGCCACCACCTTGATGCCGGCGTCGACCGCACGCTGGGCGGCGTCCTTCATCGATTCCGTCAGGCCGTGCTGGATGATGATGCCCTGCACGCCAAGCGCGATGGCCTGATCGACCATGTCGGACTGAAGGGCGGCATCCTGGCGGCTGTCGAGGACACGCAGGTCGATGCCGAGCGCCTTCGACTGCGCCTCGACGCCTGAGAGATAGGCCTGGAAGAAGTCGCCGGTCGAGAGATAACGCACCAGCGCGATCTTCACGCCAGGCTTGTCGAAAGGCGCCGGCTTGTCCGCGGCAAAAGCCGGGACCTGCATCAGCACGGTTGCGCCGGCCAATCCGAGCGCCACCTTCCCCAGAAGTCTTCTTGTAATGCTCACTTTGTTTTCCTCCACTCTTGTTGAACCCAAAATCCTGTTCCGGTCGAAAGCTACCTCCGGCCTCTGCCCGAAAGCGCAAAGGTGAAGACAAGGGCGACGACCAGAACCACGCCCTTGACGAAATCCTGCGTATAGTAAGGCGCGTTCATCATCGTCAGGCCTTGCAGCAAGATGCCGACGAACAGCGCACCGATGGCAGTGCCGAAGGCGTTCGGCTTGGCGGCACCTAGCACCGCGTAGCCAATCAGTGCTGCGGCGACCGCATCGAGCAGCAGATTATTACCCGAGGCGATGTCGCCGCGTCCAAGCCGGGCAGCGAGCAAAATACCGCCAATCGAGGCAAAAACTCCTGAAATAACGTAGGCCCAGATCTTGTATGCCTTGACAGGCGCACCGGCGAGTTCGGCGGCGCGCTCATTGCTGCCGACGGCATACATCATGCGACCGAAGCGGGTGTATTCGAGGAAGAACCAGATCAGCACGGCGAGCACGAGCAGCACGACTACCGACACCGGAATCAGGTTCGGGATGAAGAAGTCGAAGCGGTGGCGGCCGAGCGCCAGGAAGGCGTCGGAGAATTTGCCATTGGCGACCGAACCGTCCGGCATGGTCATGCCGGTGGCGATCGAGCGGCCTTCGGTTGGAATGCGCTGCAGGCCGACGAGCAGGAACATCATGCCGAGCGTCGCCAGCAGATCGGGCACGCGCATGTAGACGATCAGCCAGCCATTGATCAGGCCGACAATGGCGCCGATCAGCAGGCAGACGACGACCGCGACAAGGGCGTTCTGCTCCAGCACCACCATGACATAGGCCGCCGCCATCATGGCTGATGTAGCGACCGAGCCGATCGACAGATCGAAGCCGCCGACGACCAGCGTGGCGGTGACGCCGAGCGCCAGCACGCCGGTGATGGCGACTGACT
>NZ_RZTF01000325.1:0-7254 GCF_004023175.1 Mesorhizobium sp. M7A.F.Ca.MR.362.00.0.0 | reverse complement strand
GTTGACGACAGTGCTGGCGCTGATCGGCGCCTTCACCGTCTTTGCCTATGTCGCGCCGCTTGCCATCGAGGGCGGCGGTCTCAGCCAGATCGCGCTGCCCGGCATGCTGCTCGCCTTCGGCGTCGGCGCCGTCATCGGCAACATTGGCGGCGGCCAGGCTGCCGACCGGTTCGGCGCGACCCGCACCGTCGGCTGGTCGTTGGCGCTGAGTGCCGGCATGCTGGTCCTGCTGTCGGTCATCCCGACCTTTCTGCCGCCGCATATTGCCGGACCGGCGCTGATGGCGATGATGGTGCCGTGGGGCATCGTCGGCTGGGCCTTCCCGCCGGCGCAGGCCAGCCGCATCATCAAGCTGGCGCCCGACGCCGCCCCGATCGTGCTGTCGCTCAACGCCTCGGCGCTCTATCTCGGCGTGGCGCTGGGCGCCGTGGTCGGTGGCGCCGTGCTGCGCTACGGCGCGCCGGCCGATCTTGGCCTGGTCGCCGCGATCTTCCCGATCATCGGGCTTGGCATCGTGGTGGCCGGCCGCCGGGCGGCTCGGCCTGTAGAGATGCCTGCCGAGTAGAGTCTTTTGGCAGACGCTGGCCTCAGGGTCTGGCCGGCGGCAGATCGAAATCCAGCGCGGCGATGTCATCCAGCGCCGCGCGCAGCTTTTCAGCCTTGTCCCTGCCGACGACATGCTCGAAACGCTGCTGAGCGATCTGCCACAGTTTCATCGCCGCCTCGAGCTTGGCCAGCCCCTGCGGCGTCAGCCGCACACGCTTGACGCGGCGGTCGTCCGGGTCGGCGAAGGTCTCGACATAGCCGTCGCGGATCAGTGGCTTCAGCGTATGGCCGAGCGCCGACAGGTCCATGATCAGCGACGCGGCGATGGCCCCCATCGCCGGCTCGTCGCCGATATGGATCTGGTAGAGCAGGCCCTGCTGTGTCGCCTTGAGGCCTGACGGCTCCACCACATCATCATAAAACTTGCCGAGCTTGCGCGCCGCGCGGCGCAGCGCGGCGTTGTTGCAGAGCGTGAGGCCGGGCAAGTTGTCCTTTGACATGATGGTCCTTGGCGCCGGCGAATGAGGCCCGGCTGCACCCCTCAAATAATCCCCGTCCGTATCATTGACAAGATAGTGGCATATGCCTACTTCCCAATTAGTGGTATATGCCACTAAATCAATCACGCGGCTTTCGGTAGCGCGGCAGATGCCACGGCGCCGGGTCAGTCGAAACGAACCAGATCAGTCGAAGAAGGAACAGGACAATGAGTGGACAGGGCAACAAGGGCACGGCGGTCGTCACCGGTGCTTCGTCGGGCATCGGCGCGGTCTATGCCGACCGGCTGGCGGGGCAGGGCTACGATCTGGTGCTGGTGGCGCGGCGCGCCGACCGGCTGGAGGAACTGGCCGGGAAGCTGCGCCAGACCTACAGCCGCAAGGTCAGCGTGATCAGCGCCGACCTTTCCAACGACGACGACGTCCGCCGCGTCGAACAGGCGATCGCCAGCGACGACAGCGTGACGCTGCTGGTCAATAATGCCGGCCTTGGCGGCCAGTCCGTGGTGGCAACCGCCGATGCGGACGCTGCCGAACGCATGATCAAGGTCAATGTCATCGCCCTGACGCGGCTGACCCGTGCCGTGCTGCCGGGGTTTTTGGCGCGCAACCGAGGTGCGGTCGTCAACATCGCCTCGGTGCTCGCCTATGAGACCTCGTTCGGCGGCATCTACAGCGGTACCAAGGCCTATGTCGTCAACTTCACCGAGGCTCTGCACCGCGAGGTCGAGGGTACGGAGGTGAAGGTGCAGGTGGTGCTGCCGGGCGCGACACGGACGGATTTCTGGGAGCTTGCCGGCAGCGATATCGACCAGCTTCCAAAGGAAATCATCATGAGCGCCGACGATATGGTGGATGCGGCCCTTGTCGGCCTTGCCAGGGGTGAAGCTGTCACCGTGCCGGCGCTCGCCGAGCCGGCCAAACTGGACATTTTCCTCGGTGCCCGGCAGGCCTTCTACGGCAGCCTGCACGCCGACAAGCCGGCAGCCCGCTACGCGGCTTGAGGGTCTAGGCTGGTTCGCTTTACGAACCAAAAGGGCCCTCATCCGGCCGCTTCGCGGCCACCTTCTCCCCGCTGGGGAGAAGAGACCGGCGCCGGCGCTGACAATCTCCTCTCCCCGAGGGGGGAGGTCAGCCGAGCGAAGCGGAGGCTGGGTGAGGGGGCCTTGCGTCCAACTCAGGCCGTCCGCCACATCGGAATGATCGAGGCGGCCAGCACCAGTGCCAGCACGATGTTGAGCGCGCGCCATTGCCATTCGGTCTTGAGCAGTCGCGCCAGCACCATGCCGGCCACGCACCACAGTGAAAGCGAGGCGGCGGCCGCGAGGCCGAAGGTGGCGCCGAGCAGCAGCGCAAGTTGCACCGGTCCGCTGGCCAGCGCCGCGAACGAGGCCGCGGCGCCTAGACCCATCCCCCAGCCTTTCGGGTTCATCCATTGAATGCCGGCGCCGCCCAGAAAGCTGTTCGGCCTGGCCATGCTCACATCCAGATTGGGCGGTCCGCTGCGGCCGATCTTGATCGCCAGCCAGAGGAGATAGAGCGAGCCGACGACCTTCATGGCCAGTTGCAGCGAAGGCACGGCAAGCAGCAGACCGGCAAGCCCGGCGGCAGCAGCACCCGTGACGGTGGCGAGGCCGGCGGCGCTGCCGACCAGCAGGGGCACGGAACGGCGAAAGCCGAACTGCGCGCCGGACGCCGTAGACAGGGTCGTGGCGATGCCGGGCGTGGTGGTGGCGACGATGGCAAAAAGGATGAGCGGGAGAATGGGCTCGAGCATGCGGCGTCCTCTGTCAGAGGGCTGCGATCGTAGCTGCGTGCGAACGTCAGTAAATGCAATGTTTGCTATGGTCAGCATTAGGATAGATAATGCCACCCATGATCCGAAATCTCGACATGGCGCTGATCCGCACCTTCATCACCGTCGCCGACAAGGCCAGCATGACGGCGGCGGCCAATGCGCTGCACCTGACGCAAGGTGCTGTCAGCCAGCAGGTCAAGCGGCTGGAGGAGGCGCTCGGCTCCAGCCTGTTTACGCGCGACCGGCGCGGCTTGCGGCTGACGCGCGCCGGTGAACAGCTGTTCGGCAGGGGCAAGCGGTTGCTGGCCTTGAATGACGAGATCTGGGCCGAGATGGCTGGGACTTTGGTGGCCGGCCAGGTGCGGCTCGGCGTGCCCTATGACCTTGTCGGCACCTTGCTGGCGCCGGTGCTGAAGACCTATGCCGAGACCTATCCGCAGGTCGAGATATCGCTGGTCTGCGCCTCGTCGCCGGAATTGGCGGCTGCCCTTGCGGCCGGGACCATCGACCTTGCGGTGATCGAGGAACGCGTCGGCCCGTCGGCCGGTGAGTGCCTTGCCATCGACCGGCTGGTCTGGGTCGGCGCCAAAGGCGGCGCTGCCCGCGCCAAGCGGCCGCTGCCGGTTTCGATCGTCGCCGACACCTGCGCCTTCCGCCCGGCGGTGCTGGCGGCGCTCGGCGAGCATGGGCTGGAGTGGCGCACCGTGTTCGAAAACGGCAACATCGACGCGACGACGGCGACGGTGCGGTCGGACCTCGCCGTCACCGCCTGGCTGGCCACCACCGTGCCGGCAGATCTCGACATATTGCCATCGGAGTCCGGCCTGCCGCCGCTGCCGAATTTTGCCATCAACCTGCATCTGCCGAGGCACGGTGTCGGGCCGGCGGCGCAGGAATTCGCGCGGCATATCCGCGACGGGCTGGCGCGGCGGCCGGTGGCGGCTTGAGCCAGGCAGAACTTTGGTTCCTCTCCCCGTCGATCGGGGGAGAGGTGTCGAGTTGTCCGAACCGGATAGATGGGTAACAGAATGGACCGATAGCATGGGTGACAGTTTTCTTGCTGGTCGGGTATGCCTCTTGCGGCGGCGGCGCGATTGACGAGCGGCTTCCCCCACTCCGTCGCTGCTTCGCAGCGCCACCTCTCCCCCCTCCGGAGGGAGAGGAAGGGAGCCAACCTTTCTAAAGCTCGCGCCTTTCCTCTACCCCGTCGATCGGGGGAGAGGTGGCTCGGCGAAGCCGAGACGGAGTGGGGGTCGATCTTTCATCGTGGGGCGAGGAACCCAGGTCCTGCTACTTCCAATTCCTGCGCCGTTCGAGCTCGGCCTCGGATGGCTCCCCTGTGACAAACGAGCCGACCTTGATCTCGCCTGATCGTTCGTAGGTCGCCATGATGACGCCTGTGCTGGTTGCCTGCGACTTGGCAAGCTTGAAGGCGGCCGGCATCGCGCTGTCGCCGAACAGCCGCTTGCCCTTGCCCAGCAACAGCGGGAAGATCATCAGCCGAATTTCGTCGATCAGCCCGTTGGCGAGCAAGGTCTGGATCAGATCGCCAGATCCCTGGATGAGCAGGTCAGGGCCATCCTCCTGCTTGAGACGGCGCAACTCCGCAACGATATCAGGCCCGAGCGATTGCGTGTTCTGCCAGGTGAGGGTGTCAGGCCGATGCGTCGCCACATATTTGGTCGCGGGGTTGAAGGCATCCGCGATCGGATCTTTCTGATACGGCCAGTAGGCGGCGAAGATGTCGTAGGTTCTGCGGCCGAGCAGCAGGGCGAAAGGCTTGGAGAACAGTTCATCCATCGCCGCGCCCCCCGCCTCGTCGAAGTAATGGAAGGTCCAGCCGCCGAACTTGAAGCCGCCGACCGGATCCTCATGCGGGCCGCCGGGCGCCTGCATGACGCCGTCGAGGCTGACGAATGTCGCCGAGATGATCTTTCTCATTCCAATGCTCCCGTTCTTCGATCCACGCCGTCTTGGCCGGACTTCAGCCCAAGGACGGGCGACGAGCCACCGGTCCGACAGGACATAGGAAATTTTGGCGAACCTCCATCATTTGCGAGGCCCGGGGTGGAGATCTTCCGACGAGAACCAGACATCGCCCGATATGGCGGTGGCGGTGGCGTCAGGCGCCTTGTCCTGGACCAGCCAGATCGAGCGGCTGCGCGCGGCCTGCTCGCGCGTCGGGATCCTCGACGCTGAGTCTGCGAGCGAGGCGCCGACGCAGGGAATGAACCACGATCGCATGAACGGATCGCAGGCGAAGCCTTTTTCGGTGCGGATCACCATCACCGCCAGCGGGACGCGCTCGGCCGGGCGCCAGGGGAAGATCATGCGGCCGCCGGGCCGCAGCGCCTTCAGCCACCCTGCTGGTGGCGCTGCGACGCCAGCATTGACGTAGATGATGTCGGATGGCGGCAGGGGCGTCGTCACCGCATCGCCATGGACGACCGTTGCATTGCCATATGCTTCGAGATTTTTGCGCGCCAGATCGGCCAGTTTTTTGTCGAGTTCGAAGCCGGTGACGGTGCCGCCTGGTAAAACCAGCCTGGCCAGCACGGCGGTGTAGTAGCCGGTGCCGGCGCCGATATGAGTGACGGCCTCGCCAGGTTTAGGCGCAAGCTTTCCGATCCACATGGCATGCAGGAAGGGCTCGCCATTGTTGATGCCCTTGTCGTCGTCGAGCGTCACCAGCACGTTCTGGTAGACATGGGCCGGGTCGGCGCTCGGCGTCGTGACCTTGCCGTTGCCGGCGATGACCGTCCACGGCCCGGGACCGAGAAACGCCTCGCGCGGCACCTCGGTGAAAGCCGCTTCCAGGCGTGGGTCGGGCGAGCCGGCATGGGCGACCAGCAGCCGCGCGTAGAATTTCCTGATGTCTTCGATCCGGGCCATGCTGCGGGACAACATAGCGCGGATTGCCGATTTGTCGCGAGACTACCCTTGGCGCACGGTAGTCGATTTTCGAAGCGGAGCTTAGCCGATGCCGAACATGGTGTCGTAGAGCAGCTTGAAGTTGAGCCCCAGGATGACCGCGGCGACTACCCAGGCAAGGGCGGCGACGCCGCGCGGAATGGCGAGATTGCCCATCTTCTTTTTGTCGGAGACGAACTGCACCAGCGGGACGACCGCGAAAGGCAACTGCATCGACAGGATGACCTGGCTGAACACCAGCAACTGGCCGGTGCCCTTTTCGCCATAGAGCGCAGTGACGACCACCACCGGGATGATGGCGAGGCCGCGCGTCAAGAGCCGGCGTGCCCAGTTGGGGATGCGCAGGCGCAGGAAACCCTCCATGACGATCTGGCCGGCAAGCGTTGCGGTCACCGTCGAGTTCAGGCCGGAAGCCAGCAGCGCCACCGCGAACAGGATCGAGGCGATGCCAAGGCCGAGCAGCGGCGACAGCAGCTCGAAAGCCTGGCCGATCTCGGCAACATCCTGATGGCCGGTGTTGTGGAAGGCGACCGCCGACACGATCAGGATCGCGGCATTGACGAACAAAGCCAGCATCAGGGCGATGGTCGAGTCCGTCGTTGCCCATTTGATGGCGTCGCGCTTGCCCTTTTCGGTGCGTTCATAGGCGCGGGTCTGCACGATTGAGGAGTGCAGATAGAGATTGTGCGGCATGACGGTGGCGCCGATGATGCCGATGGCGATGTAGAGCATCTCCGGGTTGGTGACGATCTGCGACGACGGCACGAACATGGCATGCAGGATCGAGCCGGCCGGCGGGGCGGCGACAAAGATCTGGATGGCGAAGCAGCTGAAGATGATGATCAGCAGCGCGACGACGAAAGCTTCGAGATAGCGGAAGCCCTTGTTCATCAGCAGCAGCACGAGGAAGGCGTCGAGCGCCGTCAGCATGGCGCCGCCGATCAGCGGAATGCCGAACAGAAGTTGCAGCGCGATCGCGGTGCCGATGACTTCGGCCAGGTCGCAGGCGATGATGGCCAGTTCGCAGGCAATCCACAGCACGAAGTTGACTGGACGGGGATAGTAGGCGCGGCAGGCCTGGGCGAGGTCGCGGCCGGTGGCGATGCCGAGTCGTGCCGCCAGCGCCTGCAAAAGGATCGCCATCAGGTTGGACAGCATGATGATGAACAGCAGCGTGTAGCCGAACTGCGCGCCGCCGGCGAGGTCGGTCGCCCAGTTGCCCGGATCCATATAGCCGACCGAGACCATGTAGCCGGGACCCATGAAGGCGAACAGGCGGCGGAACCAGACCCCCGAACTCGGAACGGCGATCGACGCGTTGACCTCGCGCAGGCTGGGCTCCTCGTCCTCGTCGGGCCTGGCGAACCGCCATGAGGAACGGGAGGCTGTGGCTTCGACTTCGGACATGGGGGAGGGCTTTCCGGGAGACTGGGCGATGTTCCCTTAAGCTATGCCATGGCTCAACATTATGCAATATGCTAT
>NZ_RZTF01000324.1:0-7299 GCF_004023175.1 Mesorhizobium sp. M7A.F.Ca.MR.362.00.0.0 | reverse complement strand
AATGTGGGCGGGACGAGCGGCGTCGGCGTCGGTGTCGGCGTGGGTATCGGGGGCGGCATCAATCCGTCCAATCCGTCGAACCCGAGCAATCCGTCCAATCCGTCAAACCCCAGCAGGCCGAGCCTGCCGGGTGTCGTGGCCCAGATGTCGGATAGCAAGGTGGCGCGAATGAAGAAGCGCTGCGTCGACGTGCTCGGCAGCGAAGGCGCTTACGACCGCGACCTCCGGCAACTCTGCCTCCTGATCGCGCGCCGCTGATGCTGGAGGTGCCGGGACTGGAGGTGCCGAACCGGCCCTGAGGCCCGGCCGCACGTTCCTGGCCTCCGGCTGGTCGGAAGGCCCGCCACACTGGCGGGCTTTCCGCGTTCATTGGCGTGCCGGTATCAAAGTTCTGGCTTCCATCACGTTGGATGGCCGTTTCCGTTGCCACGATCGCACGGAACGGTAGAGCCTTGGGAACGTTCTCGTCCTCGAACATCGCGGCCGCGATGTTCGACCCAATGCGTCAGCGCTAACGGGAGCTGAAAGCCATGAGCCTTGGAACCATACTGATCATCATTCTTATCCTTGCCCTGCTTGGCGGCTTCAGCGGCCTCGGCGGAGGTCCTTTTTATGGCGCCGGCTACTATGGCGGCGGCCTCGGGCTCGTGCTGCTCATCGTCATCGTGCTTGTCGTGCTCGGGCGCATCTAGCCAGGCCCGCCCGGTTGTCGTCGACAGATCGCAATCTCGTGAGCGCCCCCAATGTCGGCGCGCACCGGATTGTGATGCAGGCAAGCCGGCTTGTGATCCTGCACTCTGCAAAACTTTCGTATGGTCATTGCGGTCCACACCCCCCCCGTGGAAACAAGAGGAGAGGGTCCCACCCCTTGTCCTCCTCCAAGGCCCGCTCCGGTTCACCGTGGCGGGCTTTTGCTTGATGGGCGAGGGAACCGGCTTGCATCAAGCTTCAAGGAAAGGCGGGTGTTTTCTGAGAAGTCTCCGTTCTGGCTGCGGCGTTGAGCGCAGGCCAGATCCTGACGCCAGATTACTCCATGTCAGGTACGTCGCCGCTGACGAAGAGCGTGTTCGGCGGGCCGTATTCGCCTAGCGTCGGATCGGCCTCACGGCTCCAGGCGATGACGCCGGCATGCTTTGCCGCCAGAGCCTTGGCGGTGCGTATAGCGCGGTCTTCGCTTTGCTGGTCGGCGGGTCCAAAGGCTGGGAACAGCTCGCCATCCTCACCGCGATCGAAGGCGACCACGACGATCAGCCTGGGATTTTTCTGGCCACTGGAATCGGACATCTTGCACCTTTGGCGCGGAACCTATCACATTGCTCGGGGTTGAAGGCCGCGAATCGATGAATGCCGACTTTGGGGAGTGGCATCGTGCAAGATCAGCGTTTCGATGAGCCGGTCAGGATTGCGCTCGGCCGATCGCGAAACTCGATCTTCAACGTGGAGCGGGTCGCTCAGGCTGCAGACATCCTGCTGAACCGCTGGCCGGTTGCGACCGGGCAAAAGCATATGGTTGCCCGCAAGGTCTGTCTGGCCGTGCTCGAGGGAAAGAAAGAAGTCTCGGCGGCAAGGGCGGCGTTCATCAACGCGGCGATCGAGGCGGACATCCTCGTCGAACCGCGTGAGGTGTCGATCCCGTAGCCTGCCCCGGTGAAATTGAATCAGGATCTGGCTCCATCCCCTTGGATGTGTGCCTCTTTTGGCGACGGCCGACCGGCTTTTCGGGGCTATTGACCTGCCTCTCGGCACGCCCTGCACGGTTATTCCGCCCATTCCGCTGCCTTTCGGTCAGTCTTCAGCATCCGTTGACAAGGCGTCCGGGCCTCTGTATTGAACAGGATTATACAGGTTCATTGAACAGGTACCCTTATGAAGCGGCGCGCGGTTCAGCTGTCTCCCGGCACGGGCAAGCCCGAGCAGATCGCCACCGTCCTCGAACATGAGATCCGCTCCGGTGTTCTCGGCTTCGGCGACCGCCTGCAAAGCGAGAATGAACTTGTCCAGCGCTTCTCCGTCAGTCGCAATACGGTCCGCAAGGGCCTTGAGGAATTGTCCAGCCGGGGGCTGATCACGACCAGGGTTGGTATCGGCTCGTTCGTCACCTTCGACGGCAAGCCGGTCGATGACTCCATCGGCTGGTCGCGCGCGCTGGCCGATGCCGGCGCCAATGCCGAGACGCGGACGCTGCGGCTGGAGGTCATCGAAGACCCCGATCTGGCTGCGCTGCTTGCTATCGAAAGCCCGTTCTTCATTGCCGTTGACCGGGTGCGCACCAACGCCAGCGACGGCCATGCGATCTCCATCGAGCGCAGCCGGCTGCCATTGTCCTCCGAGCTTGAGGACGTACCGTTGCGCGGACTGCGCGAGGGCTCGCTGCACCAGACGCTGCGCGCCGCCGGCCTCATTCCCGACCATGGCGAGGAATGGGTCGAGATCGAGATGCTCAATGCCGAGGATGCGGCCATCCTCGGTTGCCCACAAGGCACGCCCTTCCTGCGCGGGCGCCGGTTGACGCGTGCGGCTGACGATCGGCCGATCGAGTATGTCACCAGCCTGCTCAATCCGGCACATTTTGCGCTGCATATGAGGTTCTGAGCGATGTCGGATGCAACCAGCAAGACCATCGATCGCGCCATGGGCGCGCTTGTCGGCGGAGCGCTGGGAGACGCGCTCGGCATGCCGACGCAGCTTTTGTCGCCGGCTCGCATTGCCGAACTCTACGGCCATGTAGAGGATTTCATCGAGCCTTTCGCCGATCATCCGGTGTCGAAGGGCCTGGCCGCTGGAACCATCACCGACGATACCGAACAGGCGCTGCTGCTCGGCCGCATCCTGGTCGAATCCGGCGACCGTTTCGACCACGCGCGCTGGGTCAATGCGCTGCTCGACTGGGAGCGCGAGGTCAAGGCGCGCGGCAGCTATGATCTTTTGGGGCCGTCGACCAAGCGTGCCATCAATGCCATCAACAATGGCGTACCGGCCGAGGAAGCGGGACGCAGCGGCGACACCAATGGCGCGGCCATGCGCATCGCGCCTGTCGGCATCATGATGCCGCTTGAACCGTTGGAGACGTTCGTCGGCAAGGTGGCGGAGACTTGCCGGGCGACGCACAACACCTCGATCGCCATAGCCTCGGCCGCAGCCGTCGCAGCCGCCGTCAGCCGCGGCGTCGCCGGCGGCGGTTGGCGCGATGCTTCGGCCAGCGCGGTCGCGGCGGCGAGGCGAGGGGCGACGCTTGGTCATTGGGTCACCGGCGGCGACATCGCCGCGCGTATCGTCTGGGCGCAGGACATCGTGCGTGGCAAGGCGATCAGGGATGCGATCCGGCTGATCACCGATCTGGTCGGCACCGGCGTCGCCAGCCAGGAATCCGTTCCGGCTGCCTTCGCCGTGCTGGAAGTCGCCCGTGGCGACCCCTGGCAAGCAGCCATCATCAGCGCCAATCTCGGCGGCGACACCGATACGATCGGCGCCATCGCTGCCGGCATGGCCGGCGCCTGCACCGGCTTTTCCCGATTGCCGCAAGAGTACATCCTCCGGCTTGTCGGCATCGACTTGTCAGAGGTTGGCGCGCTCGCCGCCGACCTTGTCGTGGCAAGGGCGGCGAAAGCCGGTTCCAGCAAGGACGCGGCGGCGTGAGTGGCCGTCTCGTCCATATCGGCAGTGCCGTGGTCGATTATGTCTACCGCATCGACGCTTTGCCGGCGCCCGGCATGGAAAAGACGGCGTCGAGCTTTGCCCAGGTCGCCGGCGGTGGCTTCAACATGATGGTCGCGGCCAGCCGCACCGGCATGCAGGTGGTGTTCGGCGGCCAGCTCGGCAGTGGGCCGAATGGCGACTTCCTGCGCGCCGCCTTCATGGCCGAGAACATCGCGACACTGACGCCGCCATCGCCCTTGATGGACAGTGGCAATTGCGTCGCCATGATCTCCAGCGACGCCGAACGCACCTTCGTGTCATGGCCAGGTGCGGAGAGCGTACTCAGCCTCGATATGATGGCGCCCGTCGCGGTGGCGCCGGGAGACTGGGTGTTCACCTCCGGCTACACGCTGAGCTATCCCAAGAGCCGCGATGCGCTCACCGACTGGATCGAGGCACTGCCGGACGAAACCCCTTTCGTCTTCGATCCGACGCCGGTCATCTCGGACATTCCACGCTCCATCCTGTCGCGGGTGCTCGCCCGCACCACATGGCTGAGCTGCAACACGACGGAGGCGGCCGAGATCGCCGGCCCGGGCAATGTCGAGGCTGTCGCTGCACGACTTCTGGTCGACCATTGCCCACGCGCTGCGGGCGTGATCATCCGCGCCGGCGCGAAGGGTTGCCATATCAGGCTGGCCGATGGCTCAGCGCAGACCATTGTCGGCTTCAAGGTCAACGCCGTCGACACCAATGGCGCCGGCGACACCCATATCGGCGCTTTTGTCAGCGCGTTGGCGCGCGGCACCCCGCCCTTCGAGGCAGCGCGCTATGCCAATGCTGCGGCGGCCATTTCGGTTACCCGCCATGGTGGCTCGTCGGCGCCGACGAACCGCGAAATCCAGACATTCCTGAGCCATGCCGCCGACCCATCGGGAGCAGGCCGGACACAGAAGGCCAATGCATAACAGCTGGAAAAGCCTGACAAGCCCGGGAACCGGGCAAACCCACAGAGAGGAACCAACCCCATGCGCATGCCTGATTTGACTGCTCTGCTGACGGCGACCGCCGTCTTTACCTCCGCACTTGCGTTCGCCGCCAAGGCCGACGAAGTGCATGTGCTCAACTGGAAGGGTTACGGCGCCGACGAACCGTGGGCCGTCGAGGCTTTCGAAAAAGCGACCGGCAACAAGGTCGTCAACGATTTCTTCAATTCCGAACAGGAAATGCTGACCAAGATCCGGACCAATCCCGGCCTCTATGACGTGGTCATGATCAACGCCGCCTTCAACGACCAGGCGATGGCCGGGAAACTGATCCAGCCGATCGACGTTTCCAAGCTGCCGAACTATGCCGACATCAGCAAGGACAAGGCGGGATCGCCGATGCTCGTCCATGACGGCAAGGTCTATGGCGTGCCGTGGGTATGGGGTCTCACCGCACTCGCCATCAACGAAAAGTCCTTCGACAAGCCACCGACGAGCATCGCCGAAATGTGGGATGCCGCCCACAAGGGCCGCGTCGTCATTCGCGACGATGCCGTCGAAGCGGTGCAGTTCGGCGCCATCGCCACTGGCCAGAACATCAACGACATCAAGGATATGGATGCGGTCAAGACGAAGCTGACCTCGCTGATGCCGCAGATCAAGACCTTCTGGAGCTCGGAAAACGACTGGAACCAGATGGTCGCCTCCAACCAGATCGACATCGGCACCTATTGGAGCGGCTCGGCCGACCGCGCCAAGACGCATTTCAAGCTGCCGGTCTCGCTGGTGGTGCCGC
The DNA here is from genome assembly GCF_004023175.1 of Mesorhizobium sp. M7A.F.Ca.MR.362.00.0.0. Taxonomy (NCBI): domain Bacteria; kingdom Pseudomonadati; phylum Pseudomonadota; class Alphaproteobacteria; order Hyphomicrobiales; family Phyllobacteriaceae; genus Mesorhizobium; species Mesorhizobium sp. M7A.F.Ca.MR.362.00.0.0. Next base: position 1,881 of record NZ_RZTF01000324.1, on the reverse strand, counting down.
AGGAAGGTGCCGTTGCCTGGCTCGACGCGTTTTCCATTCCGGTCGGCGCCAAGAACGTCGCCGGCGCCGAGGCCTTCATCAACTACATGATCGACCCGAAGTTCTACGTCGAATGGGTCACCAAGGTCGGTGCTCCCGTCTCCGCCAACACCAAGGCGGTGGAAGCGCTGCCCGAGGATGCCTTCAACCGCAAGGTCATGGGTGATCCCGAAGTGGCCAAGCGCATCCAGTTCCAGGCGCCGATCACCGATGCCCAGCGCGAAGCCTATCTGGCGCTCTGGCAGCAGCTTAAGGTCGACGTGAAGTAAGATCACAGTCAGGACAGCCGGCGGTTCGCGTCGGCTGGTTCTTCCAATCCTGGGAGGAGGGTACCATGGCAGCTGCGACAGCGTCGCGAAGCGGGCTGAGATCGGCATTGCCGCTGCTGGCACCGGCCTATCTCTGGCTGACGGTGGCGATCTTCCTGCCGCTATCCGCTATGGTCTTCTTCTCGTTCATGACCGAGCTGCCGCTGTCGGGAAAGCCGTGGGCGTTCACGCTTGGCAACTATGCCGCCTTCTTCTCGCAGAGCCTCTATCTGACGCTGCTGCTGGCCTCGCTGCGCCTTGGCCTCGAAGTGACGCTATGGTGCATCGTCATCGGCTATCCCGCCGCCTACGTGCTGGCCAAGGTGCTGAAGGGGCGCAGCCGCGAGGCGATCTTCCTGCTCGTCATCCTGCCGTTCTGGTCGAATGGGTTGGTGCGCATCTTTTCCTGGGCGATGGTTTTGCGCGAAGGCGGCATCCTCGACACCGCGCTTAATGCCGTGCTGCCGTTCAAGATCAACATCGACCTCATGTATTCCTATCCGGCCGTCATCATCGGGCTGGTGCATTCCTATGTGCCTTACATGGTGCTGACCTGTTATCTCACGCTACAGGCCATCGACGACTCGCTGATCGAGGCCGGGCGCTCGCTTGGCGCATCGCGGTTGCAGGTGCTGAAGCGGGTGATCATCCCGCTGTCGATGCCCGGATTGGTCGCGGGTGCGGCGCTGATCTTCGTGCCGGTCGTCGGCTCGTTCATGGAACCGCGCATCCTGGGCGGCCGCACCGGCACCTTCTACGGAACGGTCATCGAGGACCAGTTCGTCGCCGTGTTCAACTGGCCGCTCGGTGCCGCACTCTCCTTCATCCTGCTGGCGGTAGTGCTGGTCATCCTGGCGGTGGCGTCGCCAGTGCTGCGGAGGGCCGCGTGATGACGACGACCCGCATCCTCGAAGGACTCGGCCGCCTCTACATCTGGCTGCTGCTTGCCTTTCTTTATCTGCCGATCATCATCATGGCGCTGATGTCGTTCAACGTTTCTCCCTTCTACCAATTGCCGTTCGAATGGACGACTGAATGGTATGCTTCGCTGTGGCAGAACGACCAACTGATCGCAGCGACCTGGAACAGCGTCGAGATCGCGGTCATCACCACGATCATCTGCGTCGTGCTCGGCTCGGCGGCGTCGCTGGCGCTCTATCGCTACGAATTTCGTGGCAAGAAGTTCCTGCAGGCGCTTTTGTTTCCGCCGATCGCCATACCGTGGCTGATCACCGGCACGGCAATGCTGATTTTCTTCTTCGGCGTCGGTATCGGCCGTGGCCTGCATGCGATCCTGCTCGGCCATGTCGCATTGGCGCTGCCCTATGTCATCGTCGTCGTCTCGGCCCGGCTGCAGACCTTCGCGCCGGAGCTGGAAGAGGCGGCGCGCTCACTAGGCGCCAACCAGTGGCAGGTGACGCGCCGCATCACGCTGCCCTGGATCATGCCCGGCGTCATCGCCGGCGGGCTGTTCGCGTTTGCCGTTTCGTTCGACCAGTTCGTGGTGTCCTATTTCCTGGCGACGCCGGGCCAG
>NZ_RZTF01000323.1:0-7299 GCF_004023175.1 Mesorhizobium sp. M7A.F.Ca.MR.362.00.0.0 | reverse complement strand
CTTGAAAGGCGATGCCACCGGGGCGACGGTGCCGGTCGTGGTCCTGTCGACATGCGGCGCGGGGGCCAATGCGGTGCGCACCGGCTTCGATACCGGCGCCACTTCGGGAGCCTGGGCAACGGGCGGCGGCAGCGGCCGCGTCGAGACCGGATCGAGGCTGGAGCGACTGACCGACTGTGTATGGCTGCCATCGATCGGAGCGGCGGCGACATCGCCCGGATAGGGCTGCTGTACGGCATCCTGCTTGTTGATGATGGTGCGCTGATTGTTGGTCGAGGATGTAAAGACGTCGTCGACGCCATTGAACCGCGAAACCTGGGAACTGCACCCCGCAGCAGCACCCGCGACCATCAGTATGGCGCAGCCTCGCGCCAGATTGCGACCGCTTGTCTTCAAAACACTGAGTTGCATCGCACTAACCCGCACATACCCGGTACAAACTAGGCATGATTAAAGCGCGTTAATGTTACTCGACGGTTAACCCCATGGAATCCGGCGCAATTTTTCTTAAAATATTAGAGAGCGAGCCCAGGGGAGATTTTCAGGTCATGCCGGCCGGGGTCGAAGACGCACCCGACGCGGCGCGGCCTGATCATCGGCATACGCGCTAGATGATAGCGGCGACACCGCGCAGGATCGGCTGCAGGCGAACGAGGCCGATGTCTTCACGCTCGAAGCGGCTGCCGACCTTGGTCAGCTTGGCCAGCACCTGTTCGCCCTCTTCGGGGCCGATCGGCGCGATGACGATGCCGCCACTCGACAATTGGTCGAGCAGGAAACGCGGCAGGCTGTCGAAGGACGCCCATGCAACGATGCGATCGAACGGCCCTTCATTCGGCAGGCCACCGGAACCATCGGCGTGGCGCACGATGACATTGCCGATGCCGAGCGCCTCGAAGCGCTGCCTGGCCTGCTCGGCGAGCGTCTTGTAGCGATCGGTGGTGATGACCCGCGCCGCCAGCCGCGACATCACCGCCGAGGTGTAGCCCGAACCGGTACCGATCTCGAGCACGCGGTTGCCCTGCTCGATAGCGAGCGCCGCGATCACCGCCGCCTGCATATCGGCACCTTCGATCGCCTCGCCGCATTCGATCGGCAGCATGCGGTCCGACCAGGCGATCTGATGGAACTGGGCCGCCAGGAAGCCGCGCCGCGGCGTCGCCTCGAAGGCCGCGATCAGCGCTTTCGGCACAGTCCCCCGACCGCGCAGACGCAGCAGAAAGGCAGCAAAACCTTCACGGTCATCGATCCCTTGGTTCATGCAAGCGCCTTGCTCAATTGGTCACGGATTTCATGCGCGGTCAGATCGAGCTGCAGCGGCGTCACCGACACCAGCCTGTTGCGCAAGGCGTAGAGATCGGTGCCTTGCTTGCCTTCGACCGGCTCGCCGCCGAAGCGCAGCCAGTAGTATGGCAGGCCGCGCCCGTCGCGGCGCTCGTCGACCCACAGGGAGTGCACGAGCTTGCCTTGCGTGGTGACCACCGTGCCGGCGACCTCTTCGGGCGTGCAATTGGGAAAATTGACGTTGAGCAGCACGCCGTCCGGCAACGGCGTCGCGACAAGTTTCTTCAGCAGCGCCGGCGCCAGCACCTCTGTCGTCTCGTAGGGCACGACGCGATCTTCGCCGACATAGCTGTAGCCCTGGCTGAGCGCGATCGAGCGGATACCGAGCAGCGCGCCTTCCATGGCGCCGGCGACGGTGCCCGAATAGGTGACGTCATCGGCGATATTGGCGCCCGAATTGATGCCGGACAGGATCAGGTCGGGTGCGCCAGGCAGGATTTTCTTGACGCCCATGATGACGCAATCCGTCGGCGTGCCGCGCACGGCAAAATGCTTCTCGCCGATCTTGCGCAGCCGCAGCGGCTCCGAGATCGACAGCGAATGCGCGTAGCCGGACTGGTCCTGCTCGGGCGCCACCACCCAGACATCGTCGGACAGCGTGCGCGCGACCCGTTCGAGCGACGCCAGGCCCTCGGCATGAATGCCGTCGTCATTGGTCAGGAGGATACGCATTATTTCGCTTCGATCTTTTCCAGGCCGCCCATGTAAGGCCGCAGCACTTCAGGAATGGTTACGCTGCCATCCTCGTTCTGGTAGTTTTCGATGACGGCGATGAGCGCGCGGCCAATGGCTGTGCCCGAGCCGTTGAGGGTGTGGACGAAGCGGTTGCCCTTGCCGTCTCTGTCCTTGTAGCGCGCGTCCATGCGGCGCGCCTGGAAATCGCCGCACACCGAGCAGGACGAGATCTCGCGATAGGCGTTCTGGCCGGGCAGCCAGACCTCGATGTCGTAGGTCTTGCGCGCGCCAAAGCCCATGTCGCCGGTGCACAGCGTCATGGTGCGGAACGGCAGGCCGAGCCGCTTCAGCACTTCCTCGGCGCATTGCGTCATCCGCTCATGCTCGGCAAGTGACGATTCCTGGTCCGTGATCGACACCAGCTCGACCTTGTAGAACTGATGCTGGCGCAGCATGCCGCGCGTGTCGCGCCCGGCCGAGCCCGCTTCCGAGCGGAAACACGGCGTCAGCGCGGTGTAGCGCAGCGGCAGTTTTTCATGCGCGGTGATTTCTTCACGCACAAGGTTGGTGAGAGGGACCTCGGCAGTGGGAATCAGCCCAAGCCTGCCCTCCCCGTGCGGCGTGAAGAACAGATCTTCCTCGAACTTCGGCAATTGGTTGGTGCCGAACAGAACATCGTCCTTGACCATCAACGGCGGGATGACTTCTTCGTAGCCATGTTCGGTCGTATGCAGGTCCAGCATGAACTGGCCGAGCGCACGTTCCATCCGGGCCAGTCCGCTTTTCAGCACCGTAAAGCGCGAGCCCGACAGCTTTGCCGCGCGCTCGAAATCCATCATGCCGAGCGCTTCGCCGATCTCAAAATGCTCCTTCACCCAGTTCGGCCGCGTCGGCACCTTGCCGACGAGGTGCTTGACGACATTGTCGTGCTCGTCCTTGCCGACAGGCACGTCGTCGAACGGCACGTTGGGAAGCACTGCCAGCGCATCGGTCAGCGCCTTGTCGAGCTCGCGTTCGCGCGCCTCGCCGTTCTGGATGAAGACCTTGATCTCGCCGACTTCGGATTTCAGCGTCTCGGCCAGGGCGGCATCGCCCGAACGCATGGCGTTGCCGATCTCCTTCGACGCGGCATTGCGGCGCTCCTGCTTGGTCTGCAGCTCGGTGACGTGCTCGCGCCGGGCCTCGTCCGAGGCGATCAGTCCGTCGACCATGGACTGCGCCTCACCGGCCGACCACGAGCGCTTCACCAGCGCCTCGACAAGGGCCTTCGGGTTGTCGCGAATCCATTTGATGTCAAGCATGGTTTGAAACGCTCCTGGGTAGCATGTCGCCCAAAAGTGCACAGCGATTTGGGACAACGACATGCTCAAAACAAAACTGAAACGCATCGCTTTGAGCGCGATGCGTTTCAGCCAGAGGGCGTAAACCGCATCCGGGATCGATGCAAGAGGACGGGGCGACGACTGTGTTTTTCCGCCGCTGCAGCCGCTCTGTCGCCTATGAGGAGGCAGGTGCCGGGGGCTCGTCCGGTGCTTTGTCCGCCACCTCTTCCGCCGCGTCCTGCTTCTCGCGTGCCACGCGCTGCTTTTCCCGATCGCGCTCGATCAGCCGGGCAGCCCAGATGGACACCTCGTAGAGAAGGATGGTCGGGACGGCCAGGCCGATCTGACTCATCGGATCGGGCGGCGTCAGTATCGCCGCGACGACGAAGGCAATGACGATCGCCCATTTGCGCTTCTCGGCCAGTCCCTTGGACGAGAGCATGCCGACCCGTGTCATCAGGCTGGTCACCACCGGCAGCTGGAACACCAGGCCGAAGGAGAAGATCAGCGTCATGATCAGGCTGAGATATTCCGACACTTTCGGCAGCAGCGAAATCTGCACCTGATCGTCGGTGCCGGCCTGCTGCATGGCGAGGAAGAACCACATCACCATCGGCGTGAAGAAGAAATAGACCAGCGATGCGCCCATCAGGAACAGGATCGGCGATGCGATCAGGAACGGCAGGAAGGCGTTGCGCTCGTTCTTGTACAGGCCGGGCGCGATGAACTTGTAGATCTGCGTGGCGATCAGCGGAAAGGCGATCACCATGCCGCCGAACATGGCGAGCTTGACCTGGGTGAAGAAGAATTCCTGTGGCGCCGTGTAGATCAGCTCGACCTTGTGCGGATCGAGCCCTGCCCACTGCGTCGCCCATTTGAACGGCACGACCAGGAGGTTGAACAGTTTCTTGGCGAAGAAGAAACAGACCAGGAAGGCAACGAAGAAGCCGCCCAGCGACCAGATCAGCCGCCGGCGCAACTCGATCAGATGCTCCATCAGCGGCGCGGACGATTTCTCGATCTCGTCCTTTTCGGTGTCCGAAACGCTCACTTGGCGGCTCCCGCCGTCTTCTTGGCCACCGGCTTCTTCACCGCTGCAAGCTTCGGTTCGGCTTTCGCCCCCATCTTGGTCGCTACAGTCTTGGCCGCGACAGCGTTGGCCGCAGCGGGCGTCTTGGCCCTGGGCGCTTCAGGCTGTGCCGTCGTCATGGCCTTCGCCTGCGTCTTAGACGCAGACGCTGCCTTCGCGGCAACCTTTGCACCATTTGCCGAAGCTTTTGCAGCCGGCGTCGCTTTTGCCGGCGCAGGCTTGGCTGGTTTCTTCGCCGCGGACGCCTTCGGCGCCGCAACGGGTTCCGCCGGCGCTGACGAGGTCACCACCGATTCGTCGGTCATTGCCGGAAAAACCGGCGCTGCTGGCGCTGCTTCCGGCGCGTTGACGCCAGGCATGGTCGTTGCACCGTTCTTCAACGGCTCGGCCGTTTGCGGGGTCGAAGCGACAGAGCTTGCCGGATCGGCTGCCGGCTTCGGCTTCATCGCCGCATCGACGCCGGAGCGAACGTCGGCCGCGGCCTGTTCGAACGGATTGAGCTGCTTCCTGATCTCAGCCATCGGGCTCATGCCCCTGAGCTCGTCGACGGACTTCTTGACGTCGTCGAGCTCGGCTTCCTTCAGCGCCTCGTTGAACTGTTTCTGGAAATCGGACGCCATGGCGCGCAGCTTCGCCGTCGTGCGGCCGAAGGTGCGCAGCATATTGGGCAAATCCTTGGGTCCGACGACCACGATCATGACGATCGCGATGACCAGCATTTCGGTCCAGCCGACTTCAAACATGGCACTCTGTTCCGACTAGAACCTTGGGCTCAGCTCTTGCTGGCTTTTTCCTTCGCGGCCGCAACGGTCTCGTCGGCACGATGTTCGACGGTGCGCTTGTCTTCGGCAACCTCGTCGTCGGCCATGCCCTTCTTGAAGCTCTTGATACCCTTGGCCATATCGCCCATCAGCTCGGGAATCTTGCCGCGGCCGAACACCAAAAGCACGATCACCAGCACGATCAGCCAATGCCAAATCGAAAATGAACCCATAGCAAATCTCTCTCGAATGTTTTCCCTGGCGATGATCTATGCGTTTTCGCGTTGGGATTCAAACACAACTGCGACAGAGTTTATGAAAGGGTGACGGATGTCACGCATTTTCGACGGGAACGCCCGCTACGAATCCGCGCATCCTCATCAAGTTGGCCGCCAATGCCAGTCAATCTTCCGTGACGCGCGGCGTCAGCAGGCCGAGTTCCTCGAGATCGATGTCGGTCAGCGCATCCTCGTCGTCGGTCAATGCGTCGGGATCGGCCGGCGGCTGCGGAATGGAGAAATTCGACGGCATGCGGCCCGAAAGCAGTCCAGCCCCCTTCAGTTCCTCCATGCCAGGAAGATCGCGAATCTCTTCCAGCGCGAAATGGTCGAGGAAGGTCTCCGTCGTACCGTAGGTCACAGGGCGTCCGGGCGTCTTACGCCGGCCGCGCATGCGCACCCATTCCGTTTCCAGCAGCGTGTCGAGCGTACCTTTCGAGGTTTCGACGCCGCGGATGTCCTCGATCTCGGCACGCGTCACCGGCTGGTGATAGGCAATGATCGCCAGCACTTCGAGAGCCGCGCGGGAGAGCTTCCTTTGCTGGACGGTATCGCGGCTCATCAGGAAAGCCAGGTCGCCGGCGGTGCGGAACGCCCAGGCGTCGCCGACACGCACCAGATTGACGCCGCGCCGCGCATAGATCTGCTGCAGCTCGGCCATGGCCAGGACAATGTTGATGCCGTCAGGGAGGCGTGCCGCGAGCTGCTTTTCGCTGACGGGTTCGGCGCTGGCGAACACGATCGCCTCGGCCATGCGCACGGCCTCGGCCAGATGCAGCCGCTCGGCCGGGTTCTGTAGCTGCTCGGCCGGATCCCGGGAAAGCGACTCCTCTTCGGGTGCATCGCCGACCTTGAACGGGATAACCGAAGCGTTGGCGCGTTCGCTCATGATGCCACCTCGACTGCCTTGATTGCCTGCGTGCGCCCGCGCAGGTAGATCGGCGCGAACGTCTGATCCTGCCGCACGTCCATCGTGCCGTCGCGCACCAGCTCCAATGTTGCCGCAAAAGAACTGGCGATTGCCGTGCGCCGCTCCTCGGGGCTGGTCATGTATGCGATCAGAAAACTTTCCAGCGCCGTCCAGTCGCTTGCAGCCCCGACCAGGCGGGTCAGGATGTCGCGCGCATCCTTTAGCGACCAGACACCGCGCCTGGCGATCGTCACATTGTTGATCGCCTGCTTCTGGCGTTGCTGGGCATAGGCGGTCAAGAGATCGTAGAGCGAGGCCGAATAGGCGTTACGCTTTTCGACGATGACCATTTCGGGCATGCCGCGCGCGAACACATCACGGCCGAGCCGGTTGCGGTTGACCAGACGCGCCGAGGCGTCGCGCATAGCTTCCAGCCGCTTCAGGCGGAACTGCAGCACCGCCGCCAGTTCCTCACCGCTTTCGCCCTCGTCGCCGGGTTGCTTGGGGATCAGGAGCTTGGACTTGAGGAAGGCCAGCCACGCCGCCATCACCAGATAATCGGCGGCAAGCTCCAGCCTGAGCGCCCTCGCCGTCTCGACAAAGGTCAGATATTGCTCGACCAGCGCCAGGATCGAAATGCGAGCCAGATCGACCTTCTGGGTGCGGGCAAGATGCAGCAGAAGATCGAGCGGACCTTCGAAGCCGGCCACGTCGACAACCAGCGACGGGTCGCCGGTAACGCGTGAATCGTCATTCTCGGCCCACAGACGGTCCATCGGTGCGGCCTTCGAGGCCTTGCTTTCCAATGTCTCCGCCACTCCTGTCACTTTCCCTTTGCTATGCCACCGCATCGAAGTAGGTGGCGAATTCGGCGCGTATTTCGGTTTCTTCGACCGTGTCACGGTTCTTTATATAGGTC
>NZ_RZTF01000322.1:0-7341 GCF_004023175.1 Mesorhizobium sp. M7A.F.Ca.MR.362.00.0.0 | reverse complement strand
TCCGGCGGGCAGCCGGACAGGGTGGAGCGGTTCCGCGACCTGCTGCCGATGAAAAGAGCCGGTACAGTGGCTGAAGTCGCCGGCGCGGTTCTCTATCTTCTCTCCGACGCCGCGTCCTATACGACAGGCGCGATCCTGAATGTAAGCGGCGGCCGCTGAGCGCTCTCAAGCAGATCGAGCAGGATGTTATCCGAAAACCGCGTCACACGGCATCATGCTCAAACAGAAGGACAGTATCATGGCTTATGACGTCGTTATCATCGGATCGGGACCGGGCGGCTATGTCTGCGCCATCAAGGCGGCGCAGCTCGGGCTCAGGGTCGCGGTGGTCGAGAAGAACGCGACCTTCGGCGGTACCTGCCTCAACATAGGCTGCATCCCTTCCAAGGCGCTGCTCCATGCCTCCGAGATGTTCGCCGAGGCCGGTCACTCCTTCGACACGCTCGGCGTCGAGATATCGGCGCCGAAATTGAACCTGAAGAAGATGATGGCGCACAAGGATGCGACGGTGTCGTCGAACGTCAACGGCGTCGCCTTCCTGTTCAAGAAGAACAAGATCGACAGCTTTCGCGGCACTGGCAAGGTGGTCGCGGCAGGCAAGGTGTCGGTGACGGCTGAGGACGGCAAGGTCGAGGAGATCGAGACCAGGAACATCGTCATCGCCACCGGCTCGGATGTCGCCGGCATTCCCGGCGTCAAGGTCGACATCGACGAGAAGGTGATCGTGTCGTCGACCGGCGCTTTGTCGCTTGATAAGGTTCCCGGCCATCTGGTGGTGGTCGGCGGCGGTGTCATCGGGCTCGAGCTCGGCTCGGTGTGGGCACGGCTCGGCGCCAAGGTCACCGTGGTCGAATTCCTCGACACCATCCTGGGCGGCATGGACGGCGAGGTTTCCAAGCAGTTCCAGCGCTTGCTTTCAAAGCAGGGTTTCGAGTTCAAGCTCGGCGCCAAGGTCACCGGTGTCGCCAAGGCCAAGAAGGGTGCGACCGTCACCTTCGAGCCGGTCAAGGGCGGCGCCGCCGAGACGATCGAGGCCGATGCCGTGCTGATCGCCACCGGCCGCCGCGCCTATGCCGACAGTCTCGGCCTCGGGGAAGCCGGCGTCGAGGTCGACGAGCGCGGCCGGGTCAAGACCGATGGCCATCTCAAGACCAATGTCGCGGGCATCTATGCCATCGGCGATGTCATCGCCGGGCCGATGCTGGCGCACAAGGCCGAGGACGAGGGCGTGGCGGTGGCCGAAACCATTGCCGGCCAGGCCGGCCACGTGAACTATGACGTCATTCCGAGCGTCGTCTACACCAGCCCGGAAATCGCCTCGGTCGGCAAGACCGAGGAAGAGTTGAAGAAGGCCGGCATCGACTACAAGGCCGGAAAATTCCCGTTCAGCGCCAATGGCCGGGCGCGCGCCATGCTGCACACCGACGGTTTTGTGAAGATCCTCGCCGACAAGACGAGCGACCGCGTACTCGGCGTGCATATTGTCGGCTTCGGCGCAGGCGAGATGATCCACGAGGCGGCGGTGCTGATGGAATTCGGGGGCTCGTCTGAGGATCTCGCCCGCACCTGCCACGCGCATCCGACGATGTCGGAGGCGATCAAGGAGGCGGCGCTGGCAACGTTCTTCAAGCCGATCCACATCTAAAGGCACTATCCTCGGTCAAGCCCGAGGGTGACGAACGTAGCGATCCCTACAAAACGGCCCGCCTTTCGGCGGGCCGTTCGTATTTGATATCGAGCCGATCAGTTGGCCGGTGCAGGCGCTGGGGCCGGTGCCGGAGCCGGTTCAGGCGCTGGTGCCGGGGCAGGCGCCGGTTCTGCAGGCGCCGGAGCAGGCGCGGGTGCTGGCGCAGGTTCGGCCGGCTTCATCGGTTCGGCCGGTGCCGGTGCGGGCGCCGGTGTGCTGGCCGCCGGCGGCTCGGCGGGTGCCGGGTGCTCACCGCTTCTTCCGAAAATATAATACGCGACAACCGCCAGAATAACGACGACCAGCGCAATCAGCCAGCCACTACCGCCGCCACCGCTCTGCTTGATGGTGGTGTTGGTGGTGTTGGGATTGAACGGGTCGTTTGGATTCGGTGCGTTCGCCATAAAAGTGTCCTCCGTGGATGAAAAATATCAATCAACACCATATAACGCGCAATCATTGAACTGGTTTCACGCTAGGGTTGGAAAACGCCAAAAACAAGGACAATCCCGCCGTTCCGGCGCCGGAATGGCGTCGTTTCGCCATGCAACGCGCCAAGTTGGTGCCTATTATGATCTTTTCGGAGGATTTTGCCGTGACGAATCCCCTGGCAGAGTTTGTCCCGAATCACTGCAATGCCCTCGCCGGAGCCCAGTTCGCCGACCGCTATGTGCTGGTCACCCAGGGTCTTTCTTTAACGGCACTCGGCGCGGCGGAACGCGCCCTGGGGCCAACGCCGCCCTGGGTCGGCAGGCTCATGGCGCTACGCAACCTTGCCGTCAAGCCGTTCCGGCTGAAGACGGGCTCGGAAGCTGCGGTGTTGCCGTTAGGCCGGATCGGGATATTTCCGCTCATCAGCCAGTTTCCCGGCAAGGTTGTGCTTGGCCTCGACGACCGGCATCTCGATTTCCGTGTCCTGGTCGAAGTCAGGGATCTCGGCATGGGCCGGCAAGAGGTGGCCGCGACGACGATCGTCAAGACGCACAATTGGCTCGGCCGCGCCTATCTTGCGATCATCATGCCGTTTCACCGGATCATCGTTCCGGCGATGCTGGCCCAGATCGTGGCGAAGTAAACTGAAGTAGCTAAAGTCCAACAGGCGTGACGGTGTAACCGGCCTTGCGGAAGTCCTCGACGAGGCCTTCGGGGCCGGGAAGGTGGAGGGCGCCGACCGCCATGAAGACGTTGCCCCTGGCAAGGATCGGTTCGGCATGCTCGACCATCACCTTGTTGCGGCTGGTGATCATGGTTTCCTCGAACGCCGCATAGCCCGCGGGGTCGTCCGTGCCTTCCGGCATGGCCGCGCGAAACAGCGGCCAGAACATTCCGGTGTCGCCGCGCTGGTAGAGCACGATCATGGTTTCGTTGATGTCGTTGATCTTATCGCCGAGCTTCAGCGTGTCGACGAGGCCCTTCATGTGAAACGCCAGCGGCAGCGAGGCCATGGCGCGCAACTGGCTTTCAGCAGTCTCCAATCCTTCCACCGGCTTGCCGGAAGCCTTTGCACCTTCCGCCAGCCTGACATCGAGCACCGGGGCGCCGCCTGACTGGCGGGCCAGCTCGCAGGCCGGCAGTGCCATCATGGCCGAGAGCATCCACGGCTTCATCTTGGCAACCGTTGCCGGAGGAATGCCGCGTGCGTCGAGTGCGGCGTTCATGGCCGCCGCATCGTCGGGCGACAGCAGCGACGCCAGCGTCGTCGAATCAGTGAACATCATCAGGTCCGGCTCCTTGAGCATCGCGACCATCATCTTCTGCTTGTCGAGCACGTCCGTGGTTTCGATGACGATGGTGCCGGCGGCGTCATAGGCTTTCTGCGCGTCGGGAGGCAGCGTGGTGACGCGCGGGTCGGTCATATGCATGGTGCCGAACAGGAAGGACGGCTTCTCGCCGGGCTTTTCCAGCTTCCACAACAGGCCCTTGCCGTTCGGTGTCGCGGCGGCTTCCGCTTCGATCTTGCGGTAGGTCGCCGGATCGTTCTTCTGCAAGGCCGACAGCATGTCGGCGCCGGTGCAGGTCGGGATTTCGGCATGCGCCTTGCCGGCCGCGAACAGCAGCGCGGCGAGAAACGACAGGAAGAACAGAACGTTGAGCGCGACGAGCAGCTTCAGCGACACGGAAGCTGCACGGTCGGCGATGGCGATGACGCGTTTCATGATCCCATTCCTAGAACCGAAAAGCGGCAAAACGGTTAATTGGTACTGCGAAATTGTCTTCGACCGGCTATCGCCCTCAGCGGACGTCGATGGTGCTCATGACTCAATGATTAGCGGAAACGCCCATTTCTTCGTCATCCACGGGCGGAGTAGGGAGCGTAGCGACGCGGCGCAGACCCGAGGATCCATGCCGGGACTCTGGAACGCTGCAACAGTGCAGAATTCCGCTCCGCAGCACTCCATGGCAAAGGTCGCGGCATGGATCCCAGGGTCTCCGCGACGGAGCTTCGCTCCTGCTTCGCCCTAGGATGACGAAGTTGGGGAGGCTTCGGCCAAAGCGGACGTCGGCTCACGCCTCGAAGTGCAGGATATAGAGCTTCCGCGTCTTCTCGTGGATCGTCCATTCGCCTTTCCACCCTTTCGGCAGCACCAGCATTTCGCCCGGGCCGACGTCCTTGCTGCGGCCATCGGGACCATGCAGCGAGACCCGGCCTGACACGATGTGGCACGTTTCGGAATTGCTGTCGCGCGATGCGGTGAAGCGGCCCGGCGTGCACTCCCAGACGCCGACTTCCAGCGTGCCGTCGGGCGAGGTCCACAGCGTCTTCGCTGCTTCGAACTGATTGCCGCTGATCGAGGTCGGCTTGGGCTCGGGCTCGCCGAGATCGATCGAGGCGAGATGGGCGAAGGTCTGGAAATCGGTCATGGCAGTCTCTTAATGTCCTGTGATGCGATCGGCGATTGCGGCGAGTTTCGACGTGTGCTGGAGGCCGGCCTCCTCGCGTTCGTCGGCGACGCGGTAGAGCTGATACATCGAGTGGACACCGAGCCAGCGCATCGGCTCGGGCTCCCACTTGCTGACCTGGCGGTTGACCCAGGGCAGGCGGGTCAGCTCAGTGTCGCGCCGCAGGATGAGATCGCGCAGCGTGCGGCCCGACAGGTTGGAACTGGATACGCCGAGCCCGACATAGCCGCCGGCCCAGCCGATGCCGGTCTCAGGGTCGAGACCGGCCGTCGTGCACCAGTCGCGGGGCACGCCCAGCACGCCGCACCAGGCGTGGTCGATGCGAAGCTTGGCTGTCTGTGGCAGAAGGCGGATGAGGATCGCGTGCAGGCTTTCGATCGTCGCCTGCTGCGTCTGGCCGCGCACGTCGGTCTGCGAGCCGTAGCGGTAGGGCACGCCGCGTCCGCCCATGGTGATGCGGCCTTCCCTGGTGCGCTGTGCATAGCAATAGGCGTGCGCGGCGTCGCCGAGAAGCTCATGGCCCTCCCAGCCGATCTCGTCCCATAGCGATTGCGGCAGCGGCTCGGTGATGATCTGCGCGCTGTTGAGCGGCAGCCAGAGCCGCTCATTGCCTGGTATGCCGGCCGTGAACCCTTCCGTGGCACGGATGATGATTGGCGCGCGCACGGTGCCGCGGCTCGTCGTGACCTTGCCCTTCTCGATGCCGGTCACGGTGGTCTGCTCGTAGATCGGCACGCCAATGCTTTCGACGGCTTCGGACAGGCCGCGCACCAGCTTGGCCGGCTGCACGCGCGCGGTGCCGTGGTGGATATAGCCGCCAAGCACATTTCTGATGTTGATGCGGGCTCTGGCCTCTTCCTGACCGATCAGGCTGACACGCTCGCTCGGAACGCTCCAGCCGATCGCATCGGCATAGGCGGCCTTGATCCGTTCGAGCTGCGGCGGATTGGTGGCGACCGTCAGATTGTCGACCCGGCGGATGTCGGCATCGATGCCTTCGGTCTCGGTCACCGCGATCACTTCGTCGACCGTGCCATGCATGGCGGTTTCCATGTCGATGACGGCGCCGCGCGTCGAGGTCTGCAGATATTTTTCGCGCGACCAGCTGAAGCCGCCGACAGCCAGCCGCCATTTCGGCCCGACGCGCCGAAGCCGGCGAACTCCCTCTCGACGATGGCGATGCGGATCGATGGATCGGCCTTCTTCAGGTAATAAGCCGTCCACAAGCCGGTGTAGCCGGCGCCGACGATGCAGACATCGGCTTCGAGGTCGCCCGGAAGCGGCGCGCGATAGGCCGGCAGGCCGATGTCGGCATACCAGAACGAGACGTTGCCGTTGACTTTGGCGTCCATGTCTAAAATCCTGCGGGGAAAAGAGCGGTCAGGTCATCGTCATGTCGGCGCGGTCGTCGTCGGCAAGAAGTTTTGCATCGACGACGGACCAGCGCAGATCGACCGTGTCACCAATCGAGAACGGTGTGGCTTCCAGCGACGAGCGCACGATGGCGACCGAGCCATCGCGAAGCGTCACCTGGTATTTCGAACCCGACCCCAGATAGATCGCTTCGCTGACCTCACCAGTGAGGCTGTTCTGCCCGGCGGCGGGAGGCGTGTTGGTGCCGGCAAGCGACAGCTTCTCCGGCCGCAGCAGGACCACCGGTTTGCGGCCGCCGGCGAGCTTGCCGTAGGCCACGATCTTCTGGCCGGCGATCGTCAGGCTGGTCTGGTCTCCGGACGCCTGGGCCTCGCCGCGCAAACTGGTCGATTCGCCGATGAACTTGGCCACGAACAAGGTCGTCGGCTCGTCGTAGAGCTGGCGGCCGGTTCCGACCTGTTCGATGCGGCCCTGATTGAACACAGCGATGCGGTCGGAGAGCACCAGCGCTTCTTCCTGGTCGTGCGTCACATAGACGAAGGTGGTGCCGAGTTCGCGGTGGATCCGCTTGATCTCCAGCTGCAGCCATTCGCGCAGTTTCTTGTCGAGCGCGCCGAGCGGTTCGTCCATCAACAGCAGCGGCGGATCGAAGACGATGGCACGCGCCAGCGCCACGCGCTGCTGCTGGCCGCCGGAAAGTTCGGAGGGATAGCGATGCGCGAAATCGGCCATCTTGACCATGTCCAGTGCTCGTACAACGAGACGGTCGCGCGCCTGCTTGTCCATGCCGCGCAAGGTGAGGGGATAGGCGACGTTCTTGCCGACCGTCATGTGCGGAAACAGCGCGTAGTGCTGGAAGACGACGCCGATGTTGCGCTTGTGCGCCGGCAGGGCGACGATGCTCTTGCCGCCGACGGCAAGATCGCCTGCGGTGAGGTCGGTGAAGCCCGCAACGACGTTGAGCGTGGTCGTCTTGCCGGAGCCGCTGGGCCCCAGCAGCGTCATGAACTCGCCCGGCTCGATATGCAGGCTGACATCATCGAGCGCGGTGAAATTGCCGTAACGCTTGGTTGCGCCCTTGATGTCGATGGCCGCGCCACGTTCCCTCGCAGTCATCTCAACTCCTCGTCGATTTCGAGCTGATGATCAGCCCGGCGCTGATGATCAGCGTCGTGGCAATGAAGATGATGGTTCCGACGGCCGTCACCGTCGGGTCGGCGTCGCGGGTGATGCTGGTGAAGATCTGCACCGGCAAGGTCTTGAGGTAGGGACTGGTGATGAACAGCGCGACGATGATTTCATCGAAGGAGGTGACGAAGGCAAACAAAAGCCCGGACAGGATACCGGGCGCGATCAGCGGCAAGGTCACGGTGCGGAAT
>NZ_RZTF01000321.1:0-7353 GCF_004023175.1 Mesorhizobium sp. M7A.F.Ca.MR.362.00.0.0 | reverse complement strand
GTGCAGAACCGTGCGACGACGCTGTTCAGCTCCGACAAGCGCGACAGCAACGACCAGGTCGGCATGCTCGGCCTCGGCATGAAGTCGGCCTTCGCCTACACCAAGCAGTACACGATCACCTGCTTCGACGGCGAGACCAAGCGCGAATACGTCTGCTTCCTGGACGCCGGTGGCCTGCCGACCGTCAGCCTGGCGGCGGAAGAGCCCAGCCTCGAGCCGGCCGGCGTCATGATCAAGTTCCCGGTCCAGCAGGGCGACATCAGCCGGTTCCACTCCGCGATCGAGCGGGTGATAATCGGCTTCAACCCGATGCCGGAGGTTCTGAACGAGTATTGGACGCCGGCGAGCCCCCGCATCCTGATGTTCGGCACCGACTATCAGATCGTCAAATCGAACCACATCAAGAGCCCCCACATCCGTCAGGGCTGCGTGCTGTACCCGCTCGACATCAACCAGCTGGTGCTGGTCGAAGATCAAAATGAGTGCCAGATCCCGATCATCATCGACGTGCCGATCGGCACGGCCAGCGTGTCCACCTCCCGTGAGCAGCTGGGCTATGATGAGCCCACCAAGGACAACCTGCGCATGATCTGGCAGCGGGTGCGCCAGGACATCCGCAGGGAGCTCCAGGCCACGCTCGACGCGCCGGAAGACTATCTCGACGCCTGCATCGTCTACCGCGAGCTGGCCAACCGGCTGGGCAAGGTCATGTTCAAGACGCCCCGGTGGCGTGACAAGCGCGATCTGCGCTCCAACTTCTCCTACCTAGCCGCCGGCCGCGCTGCTGTGCTCTTCAACTTCGAGGATCTCAAGTTCAATCCTCCACGTCAGCCCAAGGGTCGCGCTCGCCATTACCAGACGGCCCCGACGATCACCCCCGAGGAGCTGAAGCCCCTTACGGTGGTCTGGGAGGCCGACGACTGCCGGTTCGGCAAGGACCGGATGCGGATGTTCCAGTTTGAAAACGAGGACGCCGACGTCTTCTGGATCAAGGGCTCCACGAAGGAGGCAATCGTCGCCTACTACGGCATCGAGACGGTTGTCGATCTCCGGGAGATCGAACGTCTGAAGCCCGTCCGCGCCAACAGGCGCCCTCGGGTCGCACTGACGAAGCAGGACATCCGCAGGTTCGATGCCCATCGGAACATCGTCCCGGAGCCGGAGAAGGCCGTCTACATCTTCTCCGACGCGAGCAAGTACGAGGTCTTCGGCGAGGTGCTTGAGTTCGACCAGGTGCAGGACCGCTACATCAAGCGGTTGAAGAACTTGGACATCATCGACCACAATTTCGAGGTCATCGTCCTGATGAAGAACCAGCGCGGCCTGCCCAAGGACCGACCGGGCTGGATCCACCTCGACCAGCTGCTGAAGGACACGGCCTCGTCCTTCAACGCCAAGGCCTACGTCATCAAGAGCGACGTGAGCGGTTTCCGCAACCACCGCCTGGCCGCGGTCCTGCTCAATCGGCTCGACCAGCTGCCGAAGCGTCTCCGCGACCTCCTCGCGAAGCGAAGGGCATGCCGACCAACAGCTATCAGGATGTCCTCCTGTCCCAGCTGTGGGTCCAGGTGACCGGCAAGATGCTGCCGGACATCAAGACGGACTACCACCACAAGTTCAACTCGCTGGTGGCCAAGTACCCGCTGCTCAGTGTGCTCGCCGGCAACGACGACCACTTGGACCACTATCTCAAACTCATCGCGAGGTAACATGATCCCGCACGTCATTTCCGGGAACACGATCTCCGCCTTCGTCGGCGGAGATCTGAAGACGATCGACAGCAGTCACCCCAACTTCGAGGTGATCAAGAGTCATCTACGTGACGTCGGCGACGTCAGTGCCGATCTCTTTGACATGGCCACGGCGCTCCGCAACTATCTGCTCTACGAGGACCCGCTGGTCCGCGTCGGCTACGACGGCCTGACCTATGACGGCCAGCTCGTCCACAACCACCTGACCATGCAGATCATCGATCTGTTGAAGCGCGGCCAGCCGGCCACACCTTGGATCAACTTCCTCAAGGTTCTGCAGTTCAACCCGAACCCGGAGATCCGAGACCACCTCTTTGACTGGCTCGAACATGGTGGCATGCCGATCACACCGGACGGCTGCTTCCTGGCCTACAAGAAGGTCAATCCGGACTATCTGTCGTTCCACGACCTCAAAACGCAGAACCATGTTGGGTCAACAATCTTCCTTCCGAGAGACGAGTGCGACCACGATCGCTTCCAGACATGCTCGGCCGGCCTGCACTTCTGCTCCTGGGACTATCTGCCCCGCTACTCGGGCAAGGAGGGTCACGTCTTGATCCTCAAGATCAGCCCAGCTGATGTCGTCGCCTTTCCGCCTGACCACGAGGCCAAGGGACGAGCCTACCGCTACACCGTCGTCGATGAAGTGCCGGAAGACGACGCCAAACATGCGTTTCCGGAGCCGGTCTACAGGACCGCCTACGACGACGATGACTGGGACGCCGAGAACGATGCCTTTGACAAGGCCTGGGCTGAACAACACCCGCCGACCATCACCGGCATCTTCGGCCGCCTCAAGGCATGGACCAAGAGGCTTCTGAACTAGCCGACACCATCCACCAATCAGTGTGAACAAAGGGCGTCCCTCGGGGCGCCCTTTTTCTTTTGCGAGGAAAAGATGCACTACCATACGACACCGATCAGCCGGAATGTGAAAACCGGGCCGATGCCGGTGATGACAAGCTCCCGCGAGACCTGTCCCGAAAGCTGCCCACTTAAAAAGGGTGGCTGTTATGCTATGACCGGTCCGTTGAAGCTCCACTGGGACCAGGTTACGGCCGGCGCGCGCGGCTCAGATTTGGACCAGGCTTTGCAGCCTATTCGCAAGCTTAACCGGGGCGCACTCTGGCGTTACGGCCAAGCTGGAGACCTCCCTGGTGAAGGTGACAAGATTGACCGAGATGGTCTTTTAACGATAGCTAAAGCAAGCCGGGGAAAGCGTGCGATTGTCTTTACACACAAGCCCCCTAGCCTTGATAATATCGCATTCATTCGGGAAGCAGCGGCGGAAGGTCTAAACATAAACCTCTCAGCCGACAGCATAGAGAAGGCAGACGAATTGGCCGACCTCGGGCTCCCAGTAGCCGTGGTGCTCAATTCGGAATATGCGAGAAGAAAGGATGAAAGTTTAAGTGATTATAGGCGCAGGGCAAAACGATTGGCGAACTACACTCCAAAAGGTAGGAAAATCGCCGTCTGCCCCGCAACTTATACAGACGTGAGTTGTACACAGTGTGGCGTATGTGCCGATGGAGACAGGAAGGGAGTGATAGTAGGCTTCCCCGCCCATGGCACGCAAAAGAAACGGGTGGACGAAATTGCTGGACATGCCGGAGAACGAGAAGATCACCGACGCAGATAAAGAGATCCTAAACAGGCTCTTACTGGAGCTCGCAACCGAGCTCGATCTTCATTACGATGATGAGGATATGTTTGCCTTGACGCCGTCCTTCAAAGTCATCAAGGACGGCGTCAGTTTATTGCAGAGATGGGGCTCAACACCCCATCCGGACGTGACGAGAATATTAGCGAGGTATAATAAATCGCATCAATAAATTGTTAATTTTTGTTACCAGAAGTGAAGTTTTCACTTGAATAACTGTCTCAATACGATACATCACCGCCCATCAACAAACATCTGGGTTTTGGGCGGGCGTACCGTGTGGATTTCGACCAAGCATCTGGCGGAGACGTTAGACGTCTCTGACCGGACTATTAGATATTGGGCTGTTCGGGGCATGATCCCAGGCGCCAAGAGGGTAGGAAGGCAATTCCGCTTTCGCTTGACAGATGTCGATGCGTGGCTGAACAACTTGGATGTTTCTCAACAACAGAGGAAGGTCCAGCAATGGCCGACGTATACCTTAGAGAAGGATCAGCCATCTACCAAGCGCGTCTCCGCGTTGGAGACGACACCATCCGAAAGTCAACTGGACTTAGATGTCCAAAGGCTGCTCAAGCGGAGGCAGATCGTCTTGAGCAAGAGCTGACACAGGCTCTTGTTCTCGACACGGATCTGACGTTGTGGCAGGCCATGTCAAGCGACGGCCAGTTTTACGAGCTAAGGCGACACCCATTCTTACGTTCTCCTGGCAGTAGGCTGATGCAAGGCGCGCGGACCGTAAGAGTCGGCGCGCGCCTTGCATCGGCCGGTGTGTGGGGCTGATCAGGCGTTTGCGATCCTGAGAGCCTCTTCCAGATCGCGCAGGCGGTAAGATCGTCCCTTGATGTTGAGCACGTTTGAATGGTGCAAGAGTCGATCGAGGATGGCGATGGCCAGGATCTCGTCGCCGGCGAGCAATTCGGTCCAGTCGCGGATGCTTTTGTTGGTGGTGATCAGGATGGCGCCGCGGCCATATCTATAGGTAATCAGGCGAAAGAAGAGACTGGCCTCTTCTCGGGTCATGGGCTCGAAGCCGAGCTCGTCGATGATGAGCAAGGCCATGTTCATGTAGCGTCGACGCTTCAGGCGCGAGGGCGGCAGTCCAGCATCGACCTTGAGCGCGGTCATGAGTTCGTCAAAGCGATAATAGAGAACCGAGAAACCCAGTTCGATGGCGCGTGTCCCCAGGGCGACTGACAGGTGGGTCTTTCCGACGCCAGGCGGGCCTTGCATCAGCACGGTCTCGGCGTTGCGGATCCAGGCGCCCGTGGCCAAGGTGTCGATCCGCGAGCGCTCGATCGCCGGCTGGAAGGCGAAGTCGAAATTCTCCAGGGTCTGGCCTGTCGGGAGTCCCGACATCTTCAACGAGACCTTCACCCGCCGCTCCTCACGTCCAGAGCATTCGCTCTCCAGCAGGCGATCCAGAAAGGCGTGGGGGGCGATCTCCTTGGCCACGGCTTCGGCCAGGAGGTAGTCGAGATGACCGGCGGCGTAGGTCAAGCCGAGCGTGTTCAGTTTGGTGCGCGTACGGTCAATATCGAGCTTGGGTGTACTCATCGGGCGACCTCCGCAAGGGCGGCGTAGAGATCGATCGAGCGCTGGGCGACCGGGGTGGAAGCCAGCTCTTGGATTCTGGCGCCCATGCGCCCGAGGGGCGGCGGCGCCTTGACCCGGTCGGTGCTGGGGCCATCGTAATGCGCCTGGTCGATCACCAGTCGGGAGTCCGTCTTGCGAGGATGAACGGCTATGGTCTCGCAAGCCTTGAGGATCTGAACACTCGTGGCCGTTCCTCGAATCTCCACCTGCTGGCCAACAAAGCGAAACGGCACGCTGTACTGACGCCCCTCGAACGCCACCAAGCCGTCGACGCCGACGCTGCGTGTGGCGACGGCATCAAACGGCTCGGGCAGGGTCGCTGGCACAGGCGTCAGCCTTTGCGCCTCATCCCTCCAGGCTTCGGAGACGCTCGTTCCTGTCGCCGGGCACCGGCGCTGCTGCGACAAGGCCTCGAGGCGAGCATCCGTCCAACTCTGCAGATCGGACAAATCCGAAAATGATCGGCCGTAAGGCTCGAGCGCCATGCGCTGATCGCGAACCCGGCGCTCGACCTTGCCCTTCGCCTGGGGTTGGCGCGGCGCACAGGCGTCGATGTGAAAGCGCATCATCAAGCCATAGCGCCGGTAGGTGGCGTTGATCGTGCCCCAGGCGCCGGCCCCGTGAGCAATGGCTGTCTTCTCATTGTCAATCCGCACGGTCGCCGCGACGCCGCCCAGACGGGTGAAGCAGGCCGAGTGGCACGACAGCCATGACAGCATGTCCTTGGCTGTCGACCAGACGATCGCCTCCTTACGGCTCCACGAAAGTACCATGTGCAGGGCCAGCAGATCGATCGGCACATTCCCGATAAGAACGCCTGGAAAATGCGCCCAATCCACCTGCGCCTGCGCCCCGGCTGGCGTCTCCACCCGGCGCCGCGCACGGAGCGCCGGGGCTGGATAGGCGCTCTTCCAGAACCGCTCGATGGAGCGGAGGCTGCCATCATAGCCATGTTCCACGCACAACCATTCGTGAAGCGCAGCAAGGTTGAGTGCGACGCTCGTTTGCTGGGAGCGCCAGTGCTCGATCGCCTCGCGCAACGCTTCAGCCTTGAAAGGCTGCCGTGAACGACCGTCCACCGCGCCGGTCTTCATCCGGGCCACGTGGTAACGGACCGTTCCCTCAGTCACTCCAAGAAGACGAGCAATCTCGCTCTTCGCTGTGCCCCGCGCCAATGCCTTGATTGCCATGCGCGCCTCCAGGTCGAGCCGCCTCATCTGCCCCTCCAGATCCCTCAAAGGTCTGGAGCAACAAGATCAGCCGAAGACGACTGCTCGTAAATCTGGATGTCGCCTTATCCTTCACATCGCACGTCGCCCTACACCATAGGCCCGCATGATCCGCCCATTGAGATCGGCGACCAGCTCACCGATCGCCTGATTGAGTTCAACCAGGCTGAAGAAGCGGCGGTTGCGAAGGCGCGCCAGCACCCATCTCTGGGCAATTTGGACCGAAACTTCGACTTTTGCCTTATCGCGGGCCTTGTACGGCCGGGCTGGCAGGATTGTGGTGCCATAGTGCCGGGCCATATCCTGGTACGTACGGTTGAGGCCGGGATCATAGCGGTCGGGGTTGGTCACAGCCGCCTTGAGATTGTCGCAGACCGTGATGGTCGCCACTCCGCCGAAGGCGGCGAACATGCCGACATGGCAGCCGATCCAGTCGCCCAGCCCTTCGCTCGGCCGAGCCTCGCAGTAAACATAGCTGGAGGCTCCCAATGCGCCGACGAACAACTTCATAGCCTGAGCTTCGCCCGTTATCGGGTCGACGATATCGATGGTGTCGCCGGCGTAGTCGACAAACACCTTCTCACCGGCGGCGTGGCGTTGGCGCATCGTTGGCGACACGCGCTGCTTCCGATCGTGCGCTCGCTCAATCCCGACGCCGAACTGATCGAGACAGATTTCGCTCGGGTCCCGCTGGACAAGGTTCTGAACACAGGCCGTTTTGATTTCGAGAAGGCCGAGCAGCATCCGCTCTGGTTCAAGGAACTGAACGGCTTCAAGGACCACGTGCCCGAGACCGAAGAATACGGCATCCGCTCATTCGTCTATCGCGAGCGCCGCCCCTTAGATCCGATGAAGCTCAAGGCCTTCATCAACAAGTCCTGGCCCGGCATTGTGCGAGCGAAGGGCTTCTTCTGGCTGGCAACGCGTCCGCACTATGTCGGCGAAATCAGCCAAGCAGGAGCACTGATCCGCACCGGCAAGCGCGGTCTTTGGTGGGCCTCCGTACCGAAGAACCAGTGGCCGGATCATCCGGAATGGAAGGCCGCAATGAAACCTTATCTCGACCCGATCTGGGGAGACCGAAGGCAAGAGATCGTTTTCATCGGCTGCGACC
>NZ_RZTF01000031.1:31981-33680 GCF_004023175.1 Mesorhizobium sp. M7A.F.Ca.MR.362.00.0.0 | reverse complement strand
CCTGCAGGATGATGGCGACGACGAAGATCGGCAGCGACATCGGCAGCATGATGCGCAGGAAGATGCCCCAGAAGCCGGCGCCGTCGACGCGTGCCGCCCGGAACAGCTCCTCCGGCATCGAGGCGAAATAATTGCGGAACAGCAGCGTCAGGATCGGCATGCCGAAAATGGAATGGACAATCACCAGCCCGCTGAGGCTGCCATAGAGGCCGATCTCGCGCAGGATGATGACGATCGGATAGATCATCACCTGGTAGGGAATGAAGGCGCCGACGATCAGGATGATGAAGAACGTATCGGCGCCCTTGAAGCGCCAATTGGCCAGTGCATAACCATTCACCGAGGCGATGGCGATCGACAGCAGAACCGACGGCACGGTGATCCGCACCGAATTCCAGAAACCGCGCGAGAGCCCGTCGCAGTTAAGACCGGTGCAGGCCGTTGACCACGCCTTGACCCACGGCTCGAAGGTGATCTCGAGCGGCGGTGAGAAGATGTTGCCAAGCCGGATCTCCGGCATGCCCTTGAGCGAGGTGACGACCATGACATAGAGCGGCAAGAGGTAGTAGACCGCCATGACGAACAATGTGCCGTAGAGGAAGACGTTGCGGCGCGAAATCATGCGGCGCGGCTTTGGACCGTAGGGCCCTGCGATGTCCTGTTGCGCGCCGGCGGCAACGCTTGCTTGAGCGGTGATGTCTGCAATGCTCATTTGCGCCGCCCGAACTCGAGATAGGCCCAAGGCACGATGACGATCACCACCGAGAGCAGCATCATGGTCGAGGCGGCAAAACCCTGGCCGAGGTTCTGGGCGAAGAACATATAGTCGTAGACGTATTTGGCCGGCACTTCGGAGGCGATGCCCGGGCCGCCGCTGGTCTGGGCCACGACCAGGTCATAGACCTTGACGATGCCGGAAGCGATGATGACGAGCGTGGTGATGAAGACCGGCCGCATCATCGGGATGACGATGAACAGATAGGTCTTCCACATCGGGATCCCATCCACGCGCGCCGCCTTCCAGATGTCTTCGTCGATACCGCGCAGGCCGGCCAGCATCAGGCACATGATGAGCCCGGTGCCTTGCCACAGCGCAGCGATCGATATGCCGTAGATGACGATGCTGGAATTATAGAGCGGGTCGAAGCTGAAGCTCGTCCAGCCTAAGTCCCGCACGACATGCTGGATGCCGAAATCCGGATTGAGCAACCACTGCCAGACCAGGCCGGTGACGATGAAGGAGAGCGCGAAAGGATAGAGGAAGATGGTGCGGAACGTGTCCTCGAAGCGGATCTTCTGATCGAGCAGCGCGGCAAGCAGAAAACCGATGACCAGCGAGAACACCAGCGAGATCGCGCCGTAGATCAACAGGTTCTCGATCGAGATCAGCCAGCGCGGCGCCGCCCACAGCCGGTAATACTGGTCGAGTCCGACGAAATTCAGCCGCGGCAGGAGCTTCGAATTGGTGAAGGAATAGAGCACCGTCCAAACGGTGCCGCCGACGAAAACCACCATGGCGGTGAGGATCATCGGGATCGAGGCGACCTTCGCATTGAGGTTGCGGAACAGAAGGTTGGGGCGTGCGCTCTTGCTCATCTCGTCAGCCGGCTGGGTAAGGGCGGTGCATTCCCGGCCCCGCATTCGCAAGGCCGGGAGCGAGGCGGGTTGCCTCCAGCATCAGTCCGCCGAAGCGATGAGG
>NZ_RZTF01000031.1:25949-31971 GCF_004023175.1 Mesorhizobium sp. M7A.F.Ca.MR.362.00.0.0 | reverse complement strand
GGTCGGCGAAGCGCTTCTGCGCGTCTTCGACGGTCAGTTCCGGCTTGGCGAAGAATTCGGCGAAAAGGTCTTCCTTCTGTTTCTGGGTGTCCTGCGAAAGCAGTTGGTCCGTCCACGGCATGACGGCGCCCTTGGCAAGGATGGCGAGGCCCTTCTTCATGCAATCGTTGGCCGCATTGAGATCGACGTCGCCGCGCACCGGCAGGGATCCCTTCTTCAGATTGAAGGCAACCTGCGTCTTGGGATCGAGCAGCGTCTCGGCCAGCACCTCCTGCGCCTTGCTCTTGTCGGCATCCTTGAGCAGCGGGAAGTAGAAGGCGTCACCGCCCGTGGCTATTACCTCGTTCAGCCCAAGGCCTGGCAGGCAGGTGTAATCCTTGCCCGCGGTCTTGCCGGCAACCTGAAACTCGCCCTGTGCCCAGTCCCCCATGATCTGGCCAGCGGCCTTGCCGGTGATGACCAGGTTGGTCGCCTGGTTCCAGTCCTGCACATTGGTGTTCTTCGCCATCTTGCGGGCATCGTCCGCGGCCTTGAAGACCTTGGCGACTTCGGGCCCGGCGGCGAACTTGGCATCCTTGTCCTTGTAGACCTTGAGGAATGTGTCCGTGCCGCCCACAGCCGCAAGCAGGACGTCGAAGGCACCGGAGGATTGCCAGGCCTGTCCGCCGACGGCGAGCGGGATGATGCCGGCCTTTTCCAGCGCCGGCGCTGCCGCCACGAATTCATTCCAGTCCTTCGGCAACGGCACGCCGGCCTTCTCGAAGGCCTCGTTGGACAGCCACAACCACTGCCAGGAATGGATGTTGACGGGCACGCAATAGATCTTGCCGTCGATGGTGCAGCCGTCGAGCAGGCTCTTCGGCCGGACGACATCAGTCCACTTGCCCTTGGTGGCGACGTCGGTGAGGTCGCGCATCAAGCCGGCCTGCACCAGCTCTTCCGCCTGCCGGCCATGGTTGAATTGCGTGGCGCCCATCGGATCGCCACCGGTGATGCGGCTGATCATGATTGGCCGCGCCGTTCCGCCGGAGCCGGCAATGGCGCCGTCCACCCAGTGGTTGCCGGTCGCATCGAATGCCTTGGCAAGTTCCGCAACCGCCGCCGCCTCGCCGCCCGACGTCCACCAATGGGTGACTTCCAGGTCCGTCGCGGCCGCCTGGCCGGCAAACTGCAACGCGGCCGTCGCTGCCAGCGCAGCGGTCAAAAATCTGTATCGCATTTCGGCTCCTCCCAGAATCTGAAACGTTACAGATTTTCGATACGGCAATTGCGCGAGCTGTGCAACCCATCAACGAAGCGCCCCCGATATTTTTTCGGACCGCGAACAAATTCGCATGAATGATCGCGCTTCTCATGCACTGCAGCATGGTTTGCTGCGGCGCAAACACCGAAATGCCGCCTGATACGGGCAAAAGGCGGCGGCAGAGGCGATTTCTCCTGGAATCCCAAGCGTTTCGCAAAAGAACCATCCACCTCGTGGGCGAGGGACATGTAACTCGATATGGCAATCTGTAACGTTTCAGTATATTGAGACTTTACCGGGGCTGGAACGCATATCGTATCGCCATGACGGCGATTGCCGACATGGCTCGCGGCTGCTATGCGCCTGACGGGCGGGACGAATGGACAGACAGCGTACGGACAAGAACGGGGAGACCTCGGCACAGGGACGGCCGACGTTGAAGACGCTTGCCTTCATGACCGGGCTCGGCGTCACCACCGTGTCACGCGCCTTGAAGGATGCCCCGGAAATCGGCGCCGAAACCAGGCGCCGCGTCCAGCTCGTCGCCAAGCAGATCGGCTACCGGCCGAACCGCGCCGGCGTGCGTCTGCGCACCGGCAGGACCAATGTCATCAGCCTCGTGCTCAACACCGACCGCGAGATCATGAGCTTCGTCTCGGACATCATCTACGGCGTTTCGGAAGTGCTCGCCGAAACGCCCTATCACCTGATCGTCACGCCCTATTCCCGCTCGCAGGATCCGATGGAGCCGATCCGCTATCTCGTCGAGACCGGCTCGGCCGACGGCGTCATCATTTCGCGCACCCAACCGAACGATCCGCGCGCCCGCTACATGCTCGAGCACGGCATGCCCTTTGCCACGCATGGCCGCACCGACATGGGTCTCGTCCATCCCTACCATGACTTCGACAACCATGTTTTCGCGATGGAAGCCGTGCGCCGCCTGGCGAGCATGGGCAGGCACAAGCTGGCGCTTCTGTCGCCGCCGCCCGGGCTGACCTATTATGGCCACACGCT
Source organism: Mesorhizobium sp. M7A.F.Ca.MR.362.00.0.0 (assembly GCF_004023175.1). Taxonomy (NCBI): domain Bacteria; kingdom Pseudomonadati; phylum Pseudomonadota; class Alphaproteobacteria; order Hyphomicrobiales; family Phyllobacteriaceae; genus Mesorhizobium; species Mesorhizobium sp. M7A.F.Ca.MR.362.00.0.0. The sequence continues at coordinate 29,711 of NZ_RZTF01000031.1, read as the reverse complement.
GAACGGCTTTGCCGATGCGCTGAGCGAGGTCGGAGCCAGCGAAATTCCGTTCAACACCGTTTCCATCGATCACACGATCGAGCAGATCAGGACCAGGACCGCGCAGTTGATGCGCCGCGAGAACAGGCCGGACGGCTTCGTCAGCAGCGCTGCCGCCGCGACACTGGCGATCGTCGCCGGCATCGAGGATGCCGGCCTCAAGCTTGGCCGCGACGTCGATGTTGTGTCCAAGCAGTCGTCGGACCTGTTGCACCTGTTCCGGCCGGAATTGCTCGTCGTCAACGAGAACTTCCGCCTGGCCGGCTCCGATCTCGCCCGCTCCGTGCTCGGCTGGATCGGCGGCGCCGCACCCGGCTCGTTGCAGCGCCTGGTCGCCACCAGCGAGGTTCAGGCGTTCAGCCCGCCGGTTTCCGTTTAGGCCCTTGGGCTAGCCAGCCGCACCGCTCCCCCACGGCCCGTGGAAAGCGCCCTTGTCGTCGATGCGCTCGAAGCCGTGCGCGCCGAAGAAGTCGCGCTGCGCCTGGATCAGGTTCGAGGTGCCGCGGCCCTGGCGGTAGCTGTCGAAATAGGCAAGTGCGGAAGACAGCGCCGGAACCGGCGAACCGGCCTCCGAAGCCCTCGCCACGATGCGGCGCAGCGACGGATGCGCTTCCTGCATCAGCGAGATGAAGGCCGGAGCCATCAGAAGGTTGGTCGAGGCGCCGCCCTTGCTGAAGGCTTCCGCCATGGTGTCGAGCATCTGCGAGCGGATGATGCAGCCGGCGCGCCAGATCCTGGCGATGGTCGGCATCGGCAGGTTCCAGTTGAATTCCTTGGAGGCGCCGCTCATCACCGCGAATCCTTGGGCGTAGGCGGCGATTTTGCCGGCGAACAGCGCCAGTTCCAGATCTTTCAGCAGGGCATCCTTGTCACCTGAAATCTTCGTGACGCCGGCGTTGCCATAGGCCTTTTCCGCCGCCAGCCGCTCGTCCTTGATCGATGATAGAACGCGTGCCGCCACCGCCGCCTCGATCGCCGTCGCCGGAATGCCGAGTTGCTGCGCCTCGATGACCGACCATTTGCCGGTGCCCTTCTGGCCGGCGCGGTCGAGGATGATGTCGACCACCGGCTTGCCGGTCTTCGGATCGTCTGATGCCAGCACCTTGGCGGTGATCTCGATCAGGTAGGAATTGAGCCGGCCCTTGTTCCAGTTGGAAAACACCGTGCCGATGTCCTTCGGCCCCATGCCTAAGCCGTCGCGCAAGATGCCGTAAATTTCGGCGATCATCTGCATGTCGGCATATTCGATGCCGTTGTGGATGGTCTTGACGAAATGCCCGGCGCCGTCGGTGCCGAGCCATGCCGCGCAGGGTTCGTCCTTGAACTTGGCGGAGATCGCCGTCAGCACCTTCTCGACGCGCTTCCACGAGTCCTCCGTACCGCCGACCATGATCGACGGCCCGTGGCGCGCGCCCTCCTCGCCGCCGGACACGCCCATGCCGATGAAGGTGAGGTCCGAGCCGGAAAGCTCGGAGAAGCGCCGCATCGTGTCGCGGAAATTGGCATTGCCGGCGTCGATGACGATGTCGTTGGCCGACAGAACGCCGCGCAGAGCCGCGATCTGTTCGTCGACCGGCTTGCCGGCCAGCACCATGATGATGATCGGGCGCGGCGGCCGGATCGCGGCGGCAAGCTCTTCCAGGCTGTAGCAGGGCACGACCATGTCCCTGAGCGCGCCGGCATTCTCTATGAAAGCGTCGGTGCGCGCCCTGGTGCGGTTGAAGACAGCGATGCGGTGCCCGTGCTCGGCGATGTTGAGCGCCAGGTTGGAGCCCATCGTGCCAAGGCCGATCAGGCCGATTTCGGCATTTTCCATCGTTTCTTCCCTGCTTTCGGATCTTGTTGGTTCGAGCCCGCGATTTGCGGGGATGCCCATTCATCACGGGATGCCATTCTTCACGGGATGATTGACGGGCCTTTCGGGCCGCGTCAACCGCCTCGCCGAATTGTGTTGCGCGGATCGAACGTGAAGACCAGAGCCCGAGAAGATTGGCAATTGGCGCAGCCGCCGGGAAATTCAGGTGCCGGCGTCGAGGGAAAAGCGGGTTCAGAAATTGTAGTTGGCATAGCCATGGTAGACCAAATCCACCATTGCGTCCCCTCCGGCAAAGAGCAGATTCACATTCCAAGGCGGGTTCCAAGGCGGGAAGGGAACCACGAACTCGGTTTCCTGGCCATGGCAAACTCCCACGACGCGCCAGTCGTCGCGGATGAAGCCGAACAGAGGTCCTCCCGACCACCCGTGGCCGGCGAAGTTTGTCGTTTCAAGCTCGCGCGCATGCTTGTCTCCGTCGACATCTCTGATGAAGGCAGCCAGCTCGACAGCCGGGTATCCGGCGGCGAAATCAGGATAGCCAGCGCTCATGTAAAGATGGTCGAAATACTCATCGTGGTCGTCGAAGGCCTGCGTACCCAGCCAGCCGCAGACGTTGCCAATCGGATCAATCGTCCTGCAGATTGCATAGTCGCTGGCATCCGCTTTGAACGCCATATCCCAGAAGCCGTCATGCCTGACGCCATACCAGTCGCTGACCCATGTGGAGCCGAAGCGAGGGGAGTGACCCGGGTACATAGCCGGCGTGAATTCGATTTGACAGTTGCCGCTGTAGTCCCACGGCATGACATGGCTGGCTGTCATCAACAGGTTCGGCCCAACCATGAAGGCGGTGCCTCCTGGAAGCTCCTTGCCTTCGGAGAAGGTGCGGATGTGGCCTATCGCCGACCAGGGAAACGCCACCAGATCCATGCCGATAGCCGTAAGCCCCGACCGCTTGACGGCAATATCGCCGTCCGGTCCAGCAAAGAACGGTCGCAACCGTGGGACCGTTCGCACGGCGAGATGGCGAGGAACATAGGCCTTGAGCAGATCCTCGTTTCGCCTGCCCGTGCGCGTCGGCTTGCCCTCAGGCCGCGCGACGGCCTTCGCAACAGGCAGGTTGAGCCTCGATTCCAATCGCGGCACATAGCCCTTCGGCGCAGAGACCCGCTCAGCCACCTTGCGGGCGTCCGGAAATCGGCCCAGGCTGAGATGATTGATGATGTCGACAGGCATCGGCTCCGTCGGATCACGATCAAGTTTTTCGATGAGAGCGCCAAGGTCGATGTGCGCAGCCAGCGCCTTGAGGTTTGGTGGTCGCCTGTTGCGCCCGGCATTCTCGTTCCCCGCAGTGGAGAGGCGTTGATCCTTCTTCATGCGATTTGTCCTCGCTTGCCCTTGCCAATGCGCCTCGATAGGGCGAGACGACCGCGATTGGCATCGAAACCGAAGTGATGGCCGCCAAGGTCGAACGAAAGCGACCATTTTGACAGTCGTCATTTGCCGACTGGGTCGCTCCTTTTTGCGGGTGCTATTTCGTGAGGACCATAAGGCCGACGCTACGGCCTGATATCGACGGGCGCCTCGATCTTCACCATCTCGAAGTCCGAGACCAGTATGTCGATGCGCACCGTCCACCGGCCCGGCACCGGGATGACGAGGTTGTCGACGCGCCAGCTGCCGTCACCGGGCTTGCTCGCAGCGCGCTTCAGCGGCTCGATGCCGGAATCGGGTTTTGACAGCACAAGCGTCACCTCCTTGGCGTCCAGCGGGCCGAAATCGCCGCTCATGATGACCATCGAGGCAACGACCGGGCCGGCATGGCCGGGAGTGATGCTGAGATCGGCCATCGCTTGCAGCGCGTGGATATGGATCGACACCGGTTGCGCTGCCGCAATCGCCAGGGC
>NZ_RZTF01000031.1:25593-25940 GCF_004023175.1 Mesorhizobium sp. M7A.F.Ca.MR.362.00.0.0 | reverse complement strand
GGCGGCGGTGTGAAACGCCAGCCCGCGGCAACGCCGAAAATAGCCAACACGATCAACGTCTCGACGCCGATCGAGCGGGCCAGCCTGCGTTGAACTTCCGTCGATCCCGCCTCGGCCGATGCGGTGAGTTTCCAGCGATTGACGGCAGCAAGCGTGAACAGAAAGACCAGCAGCCCCAGCTTGATAAGCAGCAGCCTTCCATAGGCGGTCTCGACCAAAGCTGCGGGTGTCTGCACCTGGATGACGGCAAGCACGATGCCGGCAGCGGCAAGCACGGCCACCACGGGCAGGATCGCCCAAGAAAACCGCCGCAGGAAGGGCGTGGCCCCCGCCGATTGCCCCTTCAG
>NZ_RZTF01000031.1:19306-25583 GCF_004023175.1 Mesorhizobium sp. M7A.F.Ca.MR.362.00.0.0 | reverse complement strand
CTTCAGCGCCAGCCCGAGTGGGATCAACGCGCCGGCCCACAACGCGATGCCGACGCCGTGCAGGAACACCATCGGCCGCGTCAGCCATTGCGGCTCGGCGGCACTGGCATGGCCGCTGGCGGCAAGGGCAACCCCCACCCCGGCCAAGCCGGCCAGCGCCGATGGTTTGGCGGTGGCGCGGGGACCGGCCAGCGACAGCAGGCCAAGGCCCAGCGCGATCAGCGCGACCAGCACTGTCCAGCCGAAACTGGTGTCGAGCCCGGTCCGCCAGACGACCGATTGTGCCAGATGGGAGAGCGGCGCCCCCAATGCGTCCAGACCTTGCAAGCCGAGCGACAGGCACGACGCGACCAGCCCGCTCAGGATTGCAGCTGCAACGAAGCGCTGCCCGGCACGGCCACTTCCGGCCAACCAGGCAAGCGCGAAGGCGCCGCCAACGCCGAGGAAAAGGCCGACGTAGAGAAAGATTTTGCCCGTCCAGATAGCCGACCGCAACGGCCAGTCGACGGCTTCGGATACGGCGGGCGGCTCGCTGGGCGCGCCGATGGAAAACAGCAGCGATCCGCCGACGGGATGACCGTCTGCGGAGATGACGCGCCAGCTCAAGACATGCGTGCCGGACTTGAGTGGCTGCGGATTGTCCATCTCGACGGTCTGGTCGCTGAGCCGGAATGACGTTAGCGGAACCGGCTTGCCGTCGGGCTTCACCAGCGTCAGCACCAGAGGCGAGACCGGCTCGCTGAAGGTCAGCGAGAACTGCGCCGGCCCCTGTGCCAGCACCGCGCCGTCGGCCGGGTCGGTCTTGATCAGCGCGGCATGGGCAAAGGCCTGATCCGACACGGCAAGGCTGGCAAGAAACACGATCACGGCCAACAGGCCGGCGGCAAGCCGGCCGGCGCGTTGGCCGGTCATTGAAGCCGTTTGCAGGAAGGAGGTCGTGCCCATGTCACCGCCACGAAAAGGAGCGGCGCGCTCGGCTCGAATGAGCGCGCCGCCTGGGAGATCATTTCTTCGGCAGCAGCTTGATGCCGGGTGCCGGGCTTTCCAGCGCGTCTTCATCCTGCCCTGCCGCCGGGATCTCGATCCAGCGATCGGCGGCGCCGTCGCATTCCTGCACCACCGGGAAGTAGAGTTTTTGGCCCGCCGGCAGATCCGCCGTCAACGTCGCGCGGAAGACAAACTCGTCGTAGAATTCGTCCGGCAGGCTGCCAGCGCTCCAGTCGACTTCCTTGACCCCGTCGGCAACCGCCTGACCGTAGAGCTGGTAGGATTTCTCGTACTTGCCCTTCTTGGTCTGCAGCGTCCAGCCTGGCTTCGGCATCGGCTTCACCGCGATCACCCCTTCCGGAATCTGCACGCGCACGGCGGTCGTCGCCTTGCCTTCGCAGCCATGCGGCACGCGCAGAACGGCCTTGTAGGTCGAGCCGACCGCCGCCTCCTGGGTTTCGAACGTGATATGCGCGAAGGCGGCGCTGGTTCCGAGCGCGAGAAGTGCGCCGGCCGACAAAAGATATTTGTTCATGATGGTCCCTCGGATTTTCAAAATTTGTCGAACCGGCCGGATCAATTGGCGTGATCGTCCATGGCGCCACCGCCCATGCCTTCGACAGCGAAATCGACGCTGACGGCGCCGGCCTTTTCGAAGGTCAGGACGGCGGAGAACTTTTCGCCCTGTTTGGGTTGCCGCTTCAGGCCGATGAACATCAAATGATAGCCGCCAGGCGCAAGGGCGACCTTGCCGCCGGCCGGAATTTCCAGGCCGCCGGCAACCGGCCGCATGGTCATGACGCCGTCCTTGACGCCCATCTCATGCAGCTCGGCCTTTTCAGAAACATCGGACGAAATCGACACCAGCCGGTCCGGTGCACTGCCATTGTTGGTGACGGTGAAATAACCCCCGGCCACTTTGGCACCGGCAGGTGTGGCGCGCGACCAGGGGTGGCCGATCTCGAGATCGCCAAGTTTGAACTCATGCGCGAGGACGGACTGGGCGCCTGTGAACAGCAGCGCAAGAGCCAGCACGGCAATGCCGACACGCTCTTCGATGCCGCGTAGAATGCCGCCTGGCGCAGGACGCGCGGCGTCAGGGAAAAAATAGGACATGGTTGCTCCATGAAGTAATGGTCGCGCCGTTGCCGGTCGCGAGCAGTTTGATCTTTGGATGGGTACGCCCACGAAAAGTTCCGCCGGGCAAACAGGCTCAGGCCGTCAGCGGCGGCGCGCGCGGGTTCGACGGCGAGCGCTCACGCGCAAAGTCGAGATGGATGGCCGCCGGAAAAACAAAGGCGACCGTTTTGAAGGAAAGGCTGCCCAGCGCCAGGCCAGCACCGGGCGGCGGCGCAAAGGCCGCCGAAACCATGCTGCAGCCGAGCACGCAGCATGCCGGAAGATGGGACGGCTGCTGGTTGCCGCCGGGAAGCTGGGCTGCGCCCTCATGGGTGCAGATGACGTTGCCGAACGCATCGAGCTGCGATGCATTGGAACCGGTGCCGAAGGCGAATGCTCCGAGCGTCGACTGGAGCAACAGCAGATAGGCCGCGACCAGCGCGACCGGCATGCTCCACCGTCTCCTCGATACGCTCAAAGCCCTGCCTCTTCGCAGCAATGCGACATTCCTAGCACGGGGCCGGCGGGTGGAAAATCGCCAAATCGCCGCGGCGCCAACGCGGCAGGGTCAATGCATGTCGCCCAAAAGTGTATAGCGGTTTTGGGACGACGACATGCATGAAACAAGACTCCGAGCCGCGATGCGGCTCAGTGTTTTTGCAGCGACCGGCTCTCCGGGATCGAGGTCAGCAATGTCTGGCGTGCCGACTTCAGGTGCTTGCGGCAAGCGGCGTCGACCTTGCCGAGGTCGCGCGATTTCAGCGCCTCTATGTAGACCAGATGCTCACCGATGGCGACTTCGTTGCGCTCGCGTTCCTGCGCCTTGTTCCACTGGTAATGGTAGTGGAAGATCATGGCGATGACATCGTAGAAATCGACGATGAAGCGGTTGCGCGACGCCCGGTGGATGAGCCGGTGGAAGCGCTCGTCGAGTTCGGAGAACTCGGTGAAGCGGGTGGCGATGTCGTTTGCCAACTGGCGATGCTCGTCTTCCAGGCGGTCGAGATCGGTCCAGACCGCGCTGTCCTGCGGTAAAGCGGCAAAGGCGGCCGCCGAGCGCAGTTCGAACATTTCGCGGATTTCGGTGAGCTCCAGTGCGAAGGCGCGGGTAAAGCCCTTCAGCACCCAGTGACTGTTGCGGCGCTTCTCGATCAGGCCGAAGCGGGAGAAGCGGATCAGGAACTCGCGCACGCTGGTGGTGCCGACGCCGATCTCACGCGCCAGTTCGAGTTCATTGATCTGCATGCCGGCCTCGGCGCCGCCGGCGAGCAGCCTGCGCATGAACGACCGTTCGATGATCTCGGCCAGCGTGTCGGTCTCTTCTTCGGGGAAAAAATCGTCCGGATGCGCTTCGCGCAGCACCGTCTTGGCGCGCTTGTCCCAGGCGATCAGCCCTGTCTCTTCCATGCGCGCAAGAATGGTGCGGACGGTCGTACGGCTGACGCCAAGCAAGGTGCCCAGTTCCGGCTCCGAAGGCAGGCTGCGCGTTTCGTCGAGCAGCCGCAGGCAGCGGTTGTAGGCATCCTTGTAGACGTTGTTGCTCTTCGACATCCCTGACCCGTTGCACGCCGTCGCTTGCGGCGGCCGGTTTGAAGCGCAATATGACGTTCCCATGGCCCTGAGAAGCGAAATTGCTTCCCGGAACAACCAAGGACATGCGGAACTCCCCAGTGAAAAAACAATTGACGCAAAACTGTTTTTTCACGATAAAAGACAATATCTCTAAACAGACGCGTGTCAATCCGTCCGCGCAACCCAGGATCACCCAGGAAACCGCCCGTGAACGCCTCCAACTGCATTCTTCTGTCCCCCGCCGACAATGTCGCCGTCGCCAACGGCCGCATCGAGATTGGCACCGCGCTGCCGGGCGGTGCCGTCGCCAGTGCGCTGATCGAGCCCGGCCACAAGGTGGCGATCAAGCCGATCGCCGCCGGCGAGGCCGTGGTGAAATACGCCCAGGCGATCGGTCGAGCGACACAGAATATTGCAGCGGGCGAGCACGTGCATTCGCACAATCTGGTTTTCGAATCCGGCCGCTTGCCGGTCGTGCCCCCGAGCGAGGCCGAGCACGCGACGGAGGCCGACCGCGCCCGCACCTTCATGGGCTATCGCCGCGCCGATGGCCGCGCCGGCACGCGCAACTTCATCGGCATCGTCGCCAGCGTCAATTGCTCGGCCACCGTCTGCCATTCCATCGCCGACACCGCCAACCGCACGCTTTTGCCTAACTATCCCGGCATCGACGGTTTCGTGCCGATCGTGCACGGCCAGGGCTGCGGTATGAGCGGCACCGGCGACGGCATGATGGTGCTGCACCGTACACTCGCCGGCTACGCCCGCCACCCGAATTTCGGCGGCGTGCTGATGGTCGGCCTCGGCTGCGAAGTCAACCAGCTCACCCTATACGGCCAGAAGGGCGTCGCTGCGGGCAAACGCCATTTCAACATCCAGGACGCCGGCGGATCGCGCAAATCGGTCGAAAAAGCGATGCGCGTGCTGGCCGAGATCGCCGAGGAAGTCGGCCAGCTGAAGCGTGAGCCGATCCCGGTCAGCGAGATCGTCGTCGGCCTGCAATGCGGCGGCTCGGACGGCATGTCGGGCATCACGGCCAATCCGGCGCTGGGCGCGGCTGTCGATATCCTGGCTGGCGTCGGCGGCATCGGCATCCTCTCCGAGACCACGGAGATCTACGGCGCCGAGCATCTGCTTGCCTACCGCGCGGCAACGCCGGAGATCGCGCAGAAGCTCGACGGTTTCGTGAAATGGTGGGAGGACCACGTCGCCAAGCATGGCGCCTCGATCGACAACAACCCCTCGCCCGGCAACAAGCGCGGCGGTCTCACCACCATCCTGGAGAAGTCGCTCGGCGCGGTCGCCAAGGGCGGTCAGACGCCCCTCAACGGCGTCTTCGGCTACGCCGAAAAAGTCACCGGCAGCGGCCTGGTGTTCATGGACACGCCCGGCTACGATCCGGTTTCGGCGACCGGCCAGGTGGCGGGCGGCGCCAACGTCATCGTCTTCACCACCGGCCGCGGCTCATGCTTCGGCTGCCGCCCGACGCCGTCGATCAAGGTCGCCACCAACTCCACCATGTACCACCAGATGGAAGAGGACATGGACGTCAATTGCGGCGTCATCGCCTCGGGTGAAAAGACCATCGCCGGCATGGGTCGCGAGATCTTCGAACTGATCGTCGAGACGGCTTCCGGCCGCAAGACCAAGAGCGAGGACTTCGGCTACGGCGACAACGAGTTCGTGCCCTGGCATCTGGGCGCAACACTTTAGACTTAACTGATATAAAGTAGACTGCGCGCCGGTCAGCGGCGGGCAACGGGGAGGTTGTGCATGGAAAGACGCCGCATCGGCCAGACAGCGCTGGAAGTCACCGAGGTCAGCTTCGGCGGCGCTGCACTTGGCGGCCTTTACCGCGCCTGTTCGCGCGAAGCGGCGATGGAGACGCTGCAGGGCGCCTGGGATGCCGGCCTGCGCTATTTCGACACCGCACCCTTCTACGGTTTCGGCCTGTCGGAGCGCCGCTTCGGCGACTTCCTGCGCTACAAGCCGCGCGATTCCTATGTGCTGTCGACCAAGGTCGGCCGGCTGTTCCGCCCGGTGCCGGACGATCAGGTTCCCGATCACTCCTATGTCGATCCGCTGCCCTTCGCGCTCGACTACGACTATTCCTATGACGGCATCATGCGGTCGGTCGAGTTCAGCTATGCGCGGCTTGGCCTAAACAGGATAGACATCCTGTTTGTCCACGACATCGGCGCCTACACCCATGGTGTCGAGAAGACCAAGCTGCACTTTCGCGACCTGATGGACGGCGGCCTCAAGGCACTTGAAGAGCTGAAACGGTCCGGCGTCATTTCCGCCTATGGGCTTGGCGTCAACGAAGTGCAGATCTGTCTGGACGTGATGCGCGAGGCGCCGCTCGACTGCATCCTGCTCGCCAGCCGCTATTCCTTGCTCGACCGCAGCGCCGAAGCGGAGTTGCTGCCCCTATGCCGGGCGCGGCAGACCTCCTTGGTCATTGGCGGCGTGTTCAACTCCGGTATCCTGGCGACCGGGCCGGTGCAAGGCGCACATTTCGACTACCGCCCTGCCAGCCATGACGTGCTCGACCGCGTCGGCGCAATGGAAAGGATCGCCGCCGAGGGTGGCTATCCGC
>NZ_RZTF01000031.1:10267-19296 GCF_004023175.1 Mesorhizobium sp. M7A.F.Ca.MR.362.00.0.0 | reverse complement strand
CCGCTCGCCGCCGCAGCGTTCCAATTCCCCTTGCATGAACCTGCCGTCGCCACCGTGCTGACCGGCACCGCCAAGCTGGCGAACCTGACGCGCAACCTCCAACTGCTCGGCATCGACGTGCCGGAGACGGAATACGCCAGATATCGTCCCCACACGCTGGTGCAGGAGCTGGTGTGAAACTCCATATTCTTGCGGTCACACGAAGGAATGGACATTCTATATTGACGAAATGATGGAATTAATATTCCATACGTTCCCGGAACGGAACGGAAGTGTGACGGCGCCAATGGGGAGCAGCGCGGTGGATTTGCCTCTGCCAGGCCTTGCAAGGACTGATCAAACAGCGCTTGCATCGATCTGTTCGATGCATTATCAAAACATGGCAATTGTTTTTTATTGATAAAGTTCTGTTTTGGACCACGCCTATCCGGACGGAGCTTCCGTATCGTTCACCGGGCGACTTAGGGAGGAAACCTCATGAAATTCGTGACCAGCATTCTCAACCGCCGCGCCGTCATGGCGCTGGCAGCAGCTTCGATGCTCGCCGGCGTCATGCATTCGGCGCCGGTTTCGGCGGCGGACGTGACCATTCCGATCATCGTCAAGGACACCACGTCGTTCTACTGGCAGATCGTTCTGGCCGGCGCCCGCAAGGCCGGCAAGGATCTCGGCGTCAACGTGCCGGAACTCGGTGCCCAGGCTGAAACCGACGTCAACGGCCAGGTCTCGATCCTCGAGAACGCCGTTGCCAGCAACCCGGCGGCGATCGTCATTGCGCCGACCGAGTTCAAGGCGCTTGGCAAGCCGATCGATGAAGCCGCTGCCAAGGTCAAGGTCATCGGCATCGACTCCGGCGCCGACTCCAAGGCCTTCACCTCGTTCCTGACCACCGACAACGTCCAGGGCGGCCGCGTCGCTGCCGACGGCCTCGCAGCCGCCATCGGCGCCGCCAACGGCGGCAAGATCGAGGGCGACGTCGCCCTGATCACCAACGCGCCGGGCGCCGGCTCGCTCGAACAGCGCAAGCAGGGCTTCACCGAACAGCTGGCCGCCAAATATCCGGGCCTCAAGCTGGTCGCCGATAAATATGCCGACGGCCAGGCCACCACCGGCCTTAACATCGCCACCGACCTGATCACCGCCAACCCGAACCTCAAGGGCATCTTCGCTTCCAACCTGATCATGGCGCAGGGCGTCGGTCAGGCTGTCGCGGAAAACAGCCTTGGCGGCAAGCTGGCGCTGGTCGGTTTCGACAGCGACGAGAAGCTGATCAAGTTCCTCAACGACGGCGTCATTTCCGCCCTCGTCGTCCAGGATCCGTACCGGATGGGCTATGACGGCATCAAGACCGCACTCGCCGCTTCCAAGGGCGAGAAGGTCGAAGCCAATGTCGACACCGGCGCCAATCTGGTGACCAAGGACAACATGAAAGACCCCAAGATCGACGCGCTGCTCAATCCGAAGCTCTGAGCCGTCGCATCCGCAATGGTCTCCGGGGCACCTCGCCCCGGAGACAAGCTGCCGCACAAACGGCTTGGCAATCCATAAGCGTAGGCTAGGCTGTTTTCGAGACATATCCTTGTCTCGCCGCGTGCCAATCGTGAGGCCAATCTGGGAGGATTGTCATGACATCGACGGCGCAGGAACTGCATCCGGCCCCTGTGCTGGAACCGGGGCGGACCATCCTCGAATTGCGCGGGCTGGAGAAGCGCTATCCCGGCACCCACGCGCTGAAGCCGGTCGACCTCGCCTTCAAGTCCGGTGAGATCCACGCCATCGTCGGCGAGAACGGCGCCGGCAAATCCACGCTCATCAAGCTTCTGACCGGCGTCATGCCGCGCACCTCTGGAGAGATCGCCTGGGAGGGCCAGCCGGCCGCCCTGGCGACGCCGCACGAGGCGATGGCGCTCGGCATCAATGCCGTGCACCAGGAAGTCGTGCTGTGCCGTCACCTGACGGTCGCCGCCAACATGTTCCTCGGCGAGGAGAATTCGCGTTTCGGCATCCTGCAGCAGCGCGCCATGGTCAGGCAGGCGCAGACGATCATCGACGACCTCGGCTTCGACCTGCCGGCGCATGTCACGCTTGGCGACCTGACCATCGGCCAGCAGCAGTTGATAGCCGCCGCCCGCGCCACCGTGCGCGGCACCAAATTCCTGATCTTCGACGAGCCAACCGCCTACCTCACCCGCAAGGAGGCCGACCAGCTTTTCACCCTGATCCGCCGGCTGAAGGGCGAAGGCGTGACGATCATCTACATCAGCCACCGCATGGAGGAAGTGTTCGAGCTCGCCGACCGTGTTTCCGTGCTGCGCGACGGCACGCTGGTCGGCACCCGCAACATCGCCGAGACCAACGATGCCGAGCTGGTCAAGATGATGATCAACCGCTCGATCGAGCAGGTCTACCACAAGGAGCATTTCACGCCGGGCGCCGCCCTCATCGAGGCGAGGAACCTGTCCGGCAAGGGCTTCGAAAATGTCTCGATGACGGTCCGCGCCGGCGAGATCGTCGGACTCTATGGCCTGATCGGCGCCGGACGCAGCGAGTTCGTCACCACGCTTTACGGCCGCCACCGCAAATCCGCCGGCCAGATCCTCTGGGAAGGCAAGGAGGTGCAGGTCAATTCCGAGCATGACGCGATCAAGCTCGGCATGGCGCTGGCGCCGGAAAGCCGTCGCGACCAGGGCCTCTGCCTCAACCTGCCGGTCGGCTTCAACCTCAACCTGCCGATCTACAAGCGTATCTCGAACAATCTGCTGATTTCGAGCACGCAGGAGAAGACGCAAGCCGATCGCCAGATCGCCGATCTGCGCATCAAGACACCGACGCGCGGCGCGCTGGCATCCAGCCTGTCGGGCGGCAACCAGCAGAAGATCGTCATCGGCAAATGGCTGGCGCACGGCGCCAAGCTGTTCATCTTCGACGAACCGACGGTCGGCGTCGATGTCGGCACCAAGGCCGAGATCTACCGCCTGTTCAGCGCACTTTTGTCAAAGGGAGCCGGCATCATCCTGATCTCGTCCTATCTGCCGGAAGTCTATGAACTCGCCGACACGCTGCATGTGTTTCGGCGCGGCAAACTGGTGGCGACGCACGGTTTTCACGCCGCCAGCCACGAGGATATTCTCACTCAGGCGCTCGCCGAGAAACAAGAAAAGCTGGGAGGACAGATATGAGCACCGAGGCGATCGCCGTCGAAAAACCGAAGCGCAACTATAATGTCCTGTTTGGGCTGACGCTTTTGGCGCTGCTGGTTCTGCTCTGGATCCTTCTCTCCGTGTCGACGACGAGCTTCGCCTCCGCCAACAACATGGCCAATCTCTTGCGCCAGGGCTCGATGATCGCCATCATGGCGGTCGGCCAGACCTTCGTCATCATCACCGGCGGCATCGATCTTTCGGTGGGCGCCGTGGTCGGTTTCGCCACGGTGGTCGTGGCCATGATGATCAATGCCGGCTTCCCCATCTGGCTCGCCATTCTGGTGACGCTGCTGGTCGGCATCGCCATCGGCATGTTCCACGGCTTCGGCATCGTCAAGATGGGCCTGCCGCCCTTCATCATCACGCTGGCAACGCTGACCTCGCTGCGCGGCATCGGCCTTTTGATGACCAACGGCAATTCGATCAACATCAACAGCGACACCTTCACCGCCTTCTCGCGCAATTCCTTCATCGGCATCCCCAACCTGTTCTGGATGGTGATCCTGGTCGGCATTCCGGCCTATATCTTCCTGCACCACAGCCGCTGGGGCCGGTACCTGTTTTCGGTCGGCTCCAACGCCGAGGCTTCGCGCCTGTCCGGCGTCAATGTCCAGCGCACCATCTACATGGCCTACACGCTGTCGGGCCTGTGCGCCGCCTTTGTCGGCGTGCTGCTGGCCGCCCGCATCGGCATCGGCAACCCGACGCAGGCCGAGGGCTGGGAGTTGCAGGCGATCGCGTCCTCGGTCATAGGCGGCACCTCGCTGTTCGGCGCCGTCGGCTCGGTGCATGGGCCGCTGCTCGGCGCCTTCATCCTGGCCACCATCAACAACGGCGCCAACCTGCTCAACGTCAACTCGTTCTGGCAGCGCATCATCACCGGCGCGCTGATCATCATCATCGTCTACTTCGACGGCCTGCGCCGCCGCGGCAAGTAGCGATCCCGCAATCAACCGCCGGCCCGCCACACCAACGGGCCGGCGATTTCATGACTGGATTAGCGCATGAAAGCCGTCCTCTGCCGTTCGCCCGGCGATCTTGTCCTTGAAGACCGGCCCGCACCAGAGGCACCGCCTCCCGGCTGGGCGCTGGTGGCGGTCAGCCATGTCGGCATCTGCGGCACCGACTACCACATTTTCGAGGGCAAGCATCCGTTCCTCGCCTATCCCCGCATCATGGGCCATGAGGTGTCGGGAACGATCGTCGAGACCGGCGACGGCGTCGGTCTTGCCGTTGGTGAGCCCGTGGTGATCAACCCCTATCTTTCCTGCGGCAAGTGTATCGCCTGCCGGCACGGCAAGCCGAATTGCTGCGTCAGGATCGAGGTGCTGGGCGTGCATCGCGACGGCGCCATGTGCGAACGGATCCTGGTGCCGGCGCAAAATCTCTATCCGGCCAACGGCCTGTCGCTGGCCGACGCCGCCGCAGTCGAGTTCCTGGCCATCGGAGCGCATGCCGTGCGGCGCGCCCGCGCCGACCCCGGCGCCCGCACGCTGGTCATCGGCGCCGGCCCGATCGGGCTCGGCACCGCCATCTTCGCCCGCATCGCCGAACTCGACGTGACGCTGCTCGAAATGAGCAGTGAAAGGCTCGCCTTCGCCGCAAATGAGCTTGGTTTCCAGACCCTCGACGGCTCGCGCGGCGCGGTGCCCGACCTGGTCAAGGAAGCAACATCAGGCGAAGGCTTCGATGTGGTCTTCGACGCCACCGGCAACACCCAGTCGGTGCAGTCGGCCTTTGCCCATGTCGCGCATGGCGGCACCTTGGTGCTGGTCTCCGTTGTCAAGGACGACATCAGCTTTTCCGATCCGGAATTCCACAAGCGCGAGATGACGCTGATCGGCAGCCGCAACGCCTTGCGCGCCGACTTCGATCACGTCGCCGCCTCGATCCGCAACGGCGCCGTTCCCCTGGCCAAGCTCGTCACACACCGCACCACACTCGCCGGCACGCCGCGCGATCTGGCTCGTTGGGCACATGAGAAATCGGGCCTGATCAAGGCTGTGATCGAGGTCGGATCATAACATGGCAAACGGCGAAGCCGGTCCTCCAATGCGCCGCCGCTGGCAAGTGAATGCGGCTGAGCTGGGCCGGGCACTCCCTACAGCGCCGACAGCTTCAGCTCCACCCGTTCGGCCGGAAAGCGCGACTCGGAAAACTGGATCGGCTGGCCGTCCGGCGTGACGTTGACGGCGACCGTGACCAGCACGATGGCGCCCGGCTGCAGGTCGAGGTCGGCAAGGTCGGCGGCATCGGCATGGCGCGCCGACAGCATGGTCGATTGCCGGAGATAGTCGTCGATGCCGAAGCGCGCCAGCGATGCGGTGATCGAGCCGGTCTCCGCCATCGCGGCATCGATGCCGGCAAAGCGCCGGGCCTCGAACCAGCCGGCAGCGCGCGACACCGGCCGTCCGTCGGCTTCGCCGCGCGTTTCCAGCCGGATCACATCGGCTCCCTTGGGAAGACCCAGTCCCTCGGCGACGCGCTGGCTGGCCGGCTCGACCGACGAGGCGAGCAGGACGATGTGCCGTTCCGTCGTTTGCCCTTGCAGCCCTGTCGAAAAACGTGTGCGCGCCCCGATCGGATAGGACAGCCGCTTGCGCGACAGCACGAAGGTGCCGCGCCCCTGCTCGGCCCGCAGCACGCCTTCCCTTACAAGGGCTGATATGGCGTTGCGCACCGTGTGACGGTTGACGCCATAGCGTTCTGCCAGCGCCACCTCCGGCGGCAGCGCTGCATTCTCCGTGAAATCGCCGATGGCGATCGCATGCAGGATCTTGTCGGCGATCTGCCGCCACAGCGAAACGCCACTGCGCCGCTCGATGCTGTCCGCTAACAGCCGCCCGACCATCATTGCCCCAACCTTCCAGCGCCCAGTCTTCTATCGCTGTCATCCACCCGTCATGGACACGCGTTAGATAATAGATATAATTTGTATAGTTGTCTACATCAATAGACAAATTGACAAAGAGGAATGCTGCTGATGCGAGGACAGGAAGCCCGCGACCAGGCCGAGCGCAAAGCCGCCATGGCAACCCTTACGCAATCCAGCGGCGATGACATCGTACGGCTCTGGAATGAGGCCGGACTGCCTTCGGACGCCGAGTTGCTGCGCGGCCCCGAAACCGGCCTTGTCACCCTGCGCGGCCGCATCGGCGGCGGCGGCGCCCCTTTCAATGTCGGCGAGGCGACCGTTACCCGCGCCACCGTCCGGCTGCCCTCCGGTCAGGTCGGCCATTGCTATGCGCTTGGCCGCGACAAGCAGAAGGCGAAGCTGGCGGCCATCGCCGACGCGCTGTGGCAGGACCCTGCCCGCCGCAATGAGGTCGAGACCGGGCTGATAGCGCCCCTGCGGTCGGCTCTGACCGCAGCGCATGAAAAACGCCGCGCCGAGACGGCGGCAACGAAGGTGGATTTCTTCACCATGGTTCGCGGAGAAGACTGATGGACATTGCAGCGCAATCGATCGAGGGCGGTTTCGCCGATCCGGTCTTCGACGCCCAGACCGTGTTCCGCGCCGTCATGGACGCAATGGCTCGGCCGGGCAGCGTGCAGCCGCTGCCGGGCTTCGCCCGCCCGCCGGCGCCGCTCTCGGCGACCGCCGGCGCCATCGCACTGGCGCTGTGCGATAACGACACCCCGCTCTGGCTCGACCAGGCCCTGCAAGCTTCCGCCGCGATCAGATCCTGGCTTGGGTTCCACACTGGCGTGCCCGTGGCCAACACACCGGCCGATGCGCATTTCGCCTTCATCGCGGCCCCGGCCGAGATGATGTCGCTTGATGGTTTTTCGCAGGGCACGCAGGACTATCCCGACCGTTCGACCACGTTGATCCTGCAAGTCGGCGATCTCGTCTCCGGCACGCCGCTGTTGCTCGAAGGTCCCGGCATCGAAACCAGCGCCACGATCGCGCCGGCACAGATGCCGCGCCATTTCGTCGAGCAGTGGAAACAGAACATCAAGCGTTTTCCGCGTGGCGTCGACATCATCCTCGTCACATCAGGCGGCATTGCCTGCCTGCCGCGCACGACGCGCATCAAGACGATGGAGGCGTAAGATGTATGTCGCGGTAAAAGGTGGCGAAGCCGCAATCGCCAACGCCCACAGCCTGCTTGCCGACCGACGCCGCGGCGACCGTTCGGTGCCGGCGCTTCGCCTCGACCAGATCGTCGAGCAGCTGGCGCTCGGCGTCGACCGGGTGATGAGCGAAGGCTCGCTCTACGATCGGGAGCTGGCCGCCCTAGCCATCGTCCAGGCGCGCGGCGACATGATCGAGGCGATCTTCCTGGTGCGCGCCTATCGCACCACGCTGCCACGCTTCGGCTACTCCAAGCCGATCGACACCGCCACCATGCTGGTCGAGCGACGTGTGTCGGCGACCTACAAGGATCTGCCCGGCGGCCAATTGCTCGGGCCCACCTTCGACTACACGCACAGACTGCTCGATCCCGAGCTTGCCGCGGGGGCCGAGGTCGCCGAGCCCTTGCTGCGCGAGACGGAAGCGCAAGCCATGCCGCGCGTTTCGGCCATCCTCGCCCGCGAAGGCTTGATCGAACCGGATGGCGACATGCCGCAGGACCATGTCCCCGGCGACATCACCCGCGAGCCGCTGGAATTCCCAATGGCGCGCGACATCCGGCTGCAGGCGCTGTCGCGCGGCGATGAGGGGTTTTTGCTGGCGCTCGGCTATTCCACCCAGCGCGGCTATGCCCGCAACCATCCCTTTGTCGGCGAGATCCGCATCGGCGAGGTCGAGCTCGAGCTCGACGTTCCCGAACTGCCCTTCGCTGTCCCGCTCGGCACTGTCCGTGTCACCGAATGCCAGATGGTCAACCAGTTCAAAGGCTCAGCCAAGGCGCCGCCGCAGTTCACCCGCGGCTATGGCCTCGTCTTCGGCCAGAGCGAGCGCAAGGCGATGGCGATGGCGCTCTGCGACCGGGCGCTGCGCGCGAAGGAGCTCGGCGAGGATGTCGTCGCCGCGGCCCAGGACGAGGAGTTCGTCATCTCACACTCCGACAATGTCCAGGCGACCGGCTTCGTCGAGCATCTGAAGCTGCCGCACTATGTCGATTTCCAGGCCGAACTCGACCTCGTGCGCCGCATGCGCGCCGAACACGACGCCCACCAAAACCCCGTGAAGGTCGAAGAGAAGCGGGAGGCCGCGGAATGATCGAAGGGCTTTCCCACATGACCTTCATCGTCCGCGATCTCGAGCGGATGACCAAGATCCTCGAGGGCGTATTCGACGCACGCGAAATCTATGCCAGCGATGCCGAGCAGTTCTCGGTGTCGCGCGAAAAATTCTTCCTGATCGGCGACATCTGGGTCGCCATCATGCAGGGCGAGCCCTTGCCGGAGCGCAGCTACAACCACATCGCCTTCAAGATCGATGACGCCGATTTCGACCACTATGCCGAGTGCATCGGCAAGCTCGGCCTCGACATGCGCCCGCCGCGCCCGCGCGTCGAGGGCGAGGGCCGCTCGATCTATTTCTACGACGACGACAACCACATGTTCGAACTGCACACCGGCACGCTCAATGAGCGGCTGGCGCGCTACGCCAAGGGATTTGAGGTCGCATCATGACCGACATCGCCACCTACAACTTCGCCTATCTCGACGAACAGACCAAAAGGATGATCCGCCGCGCGATCCTCAAGGGCATCGCCATCCCGGGATATCAGGTGCCGTTCGCCTCGCGCGAAATGCCGATGCCCTATGGCTGGGGCACTGGCGGCGTCCAGGTCACCGCTTCGATCATCGGCCCAGACGATGTGCTCAAGGTGATCGACCAGGGCGCCGACGACACCACCAACGCGGTCTCGA
>NZ_RZTF01000031.1:0-10257 GCF_004023175.1 Mesorhizobium sp. M7A.F.Ca.MR.362.00.0.0 | reverse complement strand
GTCTCGATCCGTGCCTTCTTCAAGAAGGTCGCCAACGTCGCGGTGACGACCGACACCGCCAGCGCCACCATCATCCAGACCCGCCACCGCATCCCCGAACATCCGCTGACGGCGGGCCAGGCGCTGGTCTATCAGGTGCCGATCCCGGAGCCCCTGCGTTTCCTCGAACCGCGTGAGACCGAAACGCGCAAAATGCATGCGCTGGAAGAATACGGCCTCATGCATGTGAAACTTTACGAGGACATCGCCAAGCACGGCCGCATCGCCACCACCTATGCTTATCCGGTCAAGGTCGAGGGCCGCTATGTGATGGACCCGTCGCCGACGCCGAAATTCGACAATCCCAAGATGCATCGCTCACCGGCGCTGCAGCTGTTCGGCGCCGGCCGCGAAAAGCGCATCTATGCGGTGCCGCCCTTCACCGAAGTGGTCAGCCTCGACTTCGAGGATCATCCGTTCGAGGTGCAGACCTTCGACCAGCCCTGCGCGCTGTGCGCGGCCGAGAATGTCTATCTCGACGAGGTCATCCTCGACGACCATGGAGGCCACATGTTCGTCTGCTCCGACACGGATCATTGCGAGAAGCGGCGGGCGGACGGCCATCACGGCCACCTTGCCCCGGAAAACCATCTTGCCTCGGAAAAAATGGAGCCGGCGCAATGACCGACGAACCGCTGCTGCGCGTCTCGGCGCTTTCCAAATTCTACGGCTCGCGCGTCGGCTGCGACAACGTCTCCTTCGACCTGTGGCCGGGCGAAGTCCTGGCTGTGGTCGGCGAGTCCGGCTCCGGCAAGACGACATTGCTCAACTGCCTGTCGACGCGGCTGCTGCCCTCCTCCGGCAGCGCCAGCTACCGCATGCGCGACGGCCAGTTCCGCGAGCTCTACCGCATGAGTGAGGCCGAGCGCCGCTTCCTGATGCGCACCGACTGGGGGTTTGTCCACCAGAACCCGGCCGACGGCCTGCGCATGACGGTGTCGGCCGGCGCAAATGTCGGCGAGCGGCTGATGGCGGTCGGCGACCGCCACTACGGCAAGATCCGCGCCACCGCCGTCGACTGGCTATCGCGCGTCGAGATCGACGAGGACCGCATCGACGACGAGCCCCGCGCCTTTTCCGGCGGCATGCGCCAGCGCCTGCAGATTGCCCGCAACCTCGTCACCGGCCCGCGTCTGGTGTTCATGGACGAGCCAACCGGCGGCCTCGACGTCTCGGTCCAGGCGCGCCTGCTCGACCTGCTGCGCGGTCTGGTCACCGATCTTGGTCTGGCGGCCATCGTCGTCACCCATGACCTTGCCGTGGCGCGGCTTTTGTCGCAGCGCATGATGGTGATGAAGGACGGCCGCGTCGTCGAAAGCGGTCTCACCGACCGCGTGCTCGACGACCCGCGCGCGCCTTACACGCAATTGCTTGTTTCCTCGATTCTGCAGGTTTGACGATGACGCAAACGACTGACGATTGGAGAACCTTCTGATGGCAACCCCGCTCGTTGTTTCCGGCGTTGCCAAGAGCTTCACCATGCATCTGCGTGACGGCATCAAACTGCCTGTTGTCGCCGGTGTC
Organism: Mesorhizobium sp. M7A.F.Ca.MR.362.00.0.0; assembly: GCF_004023175.1. Lineage (NCBI taxonomy): Bacteria > Pseudomonadati > Pseudomonadota > Alphaproteobacteria > Hyphomicrobiales > Phyllobacteriaceae > Mesorhizobium > Mesorhizobium sp. M7A.F.Ca.MR.362.00.0.0. The sequence continues at coordinate 8,694 of NZ_RZTF01000031.1, read as the reverse complement.
TCGTTCTCGATCAGGGCCGGCGAATGCACCGTGCTCGGCGGCCCGTCCGGTGCCGGCAAGAGCTCGATCCTGAAGATGCTCTACGGCAACTACGCCGTCGACGAAGGCCAGATCATCGTCACGCATGATGACGGGCTGATCGACCTGGCCACCGCCAGCCCTCGCACCGTGCTTGCGGTGCGCCGGCAAACGATCGGCTATGTCAGCCAGTTCCTGCGCACCGTGCCGCGCGTCTCGGCGCTCGACGTCGTCGCCGAACCGCTGGTCGAGCGTGGCGAGGACCGCGAAGCGGCAAGAGACAAGGCCCGCGCCTTGCTGGCGCAGCTCAACCTGCCGGAGAAACTCTGGGCTTTGCCGCCTGCGACCTTCTCCGGCGGCGAGCAGCAGCGCGTCAACATCGCGCGCGGCTTCATCACCGAGCATCCGATCCTGCTGCTTGACGAGCCGACCGCGTCGCTCGACGCCAGGAACCGCGATGTCGTGATCGAACTCATCGCCGCCAAGAAGGCGGCTGATGTCGCCCTGCTCGGCATCTTCCATGACCACGATGTGCGCGAGGCGGTTGCCGACCGCATCATCGACGTCACCGCGTTCGCGTCCGGAAAAATCGCCGCATGAGCAGGAAATTGTCCGAGACGCCGCTGGTCCACCCGACGGCGGATGTACAGAATTCGACGCTCGGCCGCTGGACGGAGATCGCCGACCGCAGCCGGGTCTCGGAAAGCGAACTTGGCGACTATTCCTACATGATGCAGGACTGCTCCGTCTGGTGCGCGACCATCGGCAAGTTCGCCAACATCGCGGCCAGCGTTCGCATCAACGCCACCAACCACCCGACCTGGCGGCCGACGCTGCATCACTTCACCTATCGCGCCTCGGACTATTGGGACGATGCCGAGCACGAGACAGAATTCTTCGCCCAACGCCGCGCTAAACGCGTCACCATCGGCCACGACACCTGGCTCGGTCACGGCTCGACCATCCTGCCCGGCGTCACCGTCGGCGATGGCGCCGCGGTCGGCGCGGGTGCGGTGGTCTCGAAAGATGTCGCGCCCTATACCATTGTCGGCGGCGTGCCGGCAAAGCCGATCCGCGAGCGCTTCGATCGCCGCACGGCCGAACGCTACCAGGCGCTCGCCTGGTGGGACTGGGACCATGCAAGGTTGCGGGCTGCCCTTGATGATTTTCGCGAACTGTCGGCCAATCAGTTTTTGGAGAAGCACGGAGGTTGACAGCCCGAACAGGTCAGCCGCTTAGGCAAACGTCCAAAATAACAGAAAGGAAGGTTAACGTCATAAGAACAGCGGCGACCGTCTGATTTAGCCTAATAAATTCCACAAATTTCACATCATATCCAATATTTATAAGCGATTTGGCTTTCACATCAGCCTTATTGGCAAAACGGATCGTAACTAACGCGATAAAGAATATTAGAACCATCAAAACAATTGCCGTATCGCGCCCATTTTTATAATTGTAAAGGTATCCAGATACCGGATGATTTAGGCTACCAACCCGATATACGAGTATCAAAAGCAGACCCATTGCAAAGCTTGTTACAGCGATCACTCCTGCAACATACAATCTCAACCACTGACGCCAGCGTGCCAATTGGTAAGCCTCCTGCCCCCATGAGCCTGAATGCTTATTTCATTCTTGATTATGTGAAAACCCGCAGCTTCCCTTTGCGATCGTACCGCGGCATGGCGGGACCTGTTCAATGATTGCCTGGCACTTTTCGAGCAGCAGGCTCCCGTAGTCGAAATCAAGCCGCCCGCCTTCTGCAGCGTCAGGGACCTGGAGCGCTTCGAGGAAACTGCTGGTCCTGGGCCGACCGTAAACTCCACACCTGTGGAGCGTAACAAAACTGACATCACCGCGACACGGCAGGTTCATGTGGCTGCGCTAGGCGAGAGCCTGACGATCAATGGTCCGGACCTGGAACCTGCCCCCATGCCAGCAAATTCCGCCACGCTCGAAATCCGCGGTGTCACCCGACGATTTGGCAAGAACACCGCCGTCAGCGACATCAACATCGCGATCCCGCAGGGTCAGATGGTTGGCGTCATCGGCCGTTCGGGCGCCGGCAAATCGACCCTTCTTCGCATGATCAACCGTCTCATCGATCCCAGCCAGGGGTCGATTTTTTTTGACGGCGCCGAGGTCTCCCAGCTGCGCGGTTCGCCACTACGGCGCTGGCAGCGCGATTGCGCCATGATCTTCCAGCAGTTCAACCTGGTGCCGCGCCTCGACGTGCTGACCAATGTGCTTCTCGGCCGGCTGAACCACCGCTCCACCATGTCGAACCTGCTCGGCATCTTCTCCCGCGAGGAACGAGCCGAGGCGATAGCAGCGCTGGAGCGTCTCGATATCGCCCGCACCGCGCTGCAGGCCGCAGGCACCTTGTCGGGTGGCCAGCAGCAGCGCGTCGCCATTGCCCGCGCGTTGATGCAGCAGCCGAAGGTGATCCTCGCCGACGAGCCGATCGCGTCACTCGATCCGCTCAACGCCAAGGTGGTTATGGATTCGCTGCAGGATATCAATTTGCGCGAAGGCATCACCGTGATCACCAACCTGCACACGCTGGACACGGCCCGCACCTATTGCAACCGTATCATCGGCATGGCTGCCGGCAAGGTCGTCTTCGACGGCCCGCCGGAAGAGCTCAACCGCGAGGCCGTGCGCATGGTCTACGGCGCCGACAGCAGCGGCGGCGAAATCTCCGAGGCCATCACCTCGACCAGTGTCATCATCAAGCAAAAAATCGCCGCATCCGCCGGACCGCTTGAGCCAGCCTTTCCTGGTTACTGAGCGACCTGGATCGCCAGCCCGCGTCAAGGGCATCATATCCCAACGCAGCCGGCGCGATGCCGGGACCAACAGGAGAGAGACGAGATGTTTAGAAAGATACTTTTCGGTGCCGTTTCCATCATGGCCATGGCGATGGGCTCGGTCCAGGCACAGGATCTGAAGGAATTCCGCGTCGGCATTCTGGGCGGCGAGAACGAAGCCGACCGTCTGCGCAACTACCAGTGCTTCGCCGACCACATCAAGCAAGTTCTCGGCGTCGAGAAAGTTTCGCTGTTCCCGGCCGCCGACTACGACGGCGTCATCCAGGGTCTGCTCGGCGGCACGCTCGACTATGCCGAACTCGGCGCTTCCGCCTACGCCAAGGTCTACCTCGAGAACAAGGACGCGGTTCAGCCGATCCTGACGACGGTCCAGACCGACGGTTCGACCGGCTACCATTCGGTTATGGTCGCCCGTGCGGATTCCGGCATCAAGACACTCGCTGACATGAAGGGCAAGAAACTCGGTTTCGCCGATCCCGATTCGACTTCCGGCTACCTGGTCCCGGTCACCTCGCTGCCCAAAGACATCGGCATGGATGTGAAGAGCTATTTCGCGTCGACCGGTTTCGGCGGCGGCCATGAACAGCTTGTCCTTGAAGTTCTGAAGGGCACCTTCGATGCCGGCACCACCTGGGCCTCCGGCGTCGGCGACTTCAAGGATGGCTACAGCTCCGGCAATCTGCGCAAGATGGTCGACAAGGGTGTCCTCAAGATGGACGACCTCGTGGAGTTGTGGCAGTCCCCCTTGATCCCGAACGGCCCGCTGGTCATACGCACCTCGCTCGACGCCGACACCAAGCAGAAGATCACCGATTTCCTGACCAAGCTTCCGCAGACCGACCCGGCCTGTTTCGCGGCGGTGCAAGGCGGCGACTTCAAGAGCTATTCGCCGGTCACCCCGGAATTCTATCAGGCGATCATCGACGCTCGTAAGGCGAAGATCGGCTCGTAAGCCAAAAGGCACGACGCCGCCGGGGCCAAAGTGCCGCCGGCGGCGTTGCCGCGTCACGGGCTGGGGAACTATCGATGAGTGCGACCGAAATTTACCGCGCGCCTGCGCTCTCCACGGAAGGAGCGTTGGCCGAGCGGCACTGGCGCGACCTCGCCGCTCGCCGGCGCCTCTACACGATCGGAGGCCTGGTTTTCCTGTTGCTTGCGCTCTCGGGCTCGCTCTGGTTCGCCAATGAGACCAACGCCGGAAAGTTTTTCGACCGCCTTCCCCACATCGCCGACTTTTTCGTCGAATTGAAGCCGCGCGACTGGTTCGACCCGGTGCGCGCGCTGTTCGACCTGCCGTCGCCCTATGACGATGGCAGCCTCAAATTCGACTATCCCGAAGGCCGGGTCTACCTGACCCAAGGCATCTACATTCCGGAGTATTTCTACCGGATGATCGAGACCCTGAACATTGCGCTGTTTTCGACCCTGGTCGGCTCCACCTTCGGTTTCCTGCTCTGCTTCCTGGCTGCAAGCAACGTGACGGCCAGCCGCTGGCTCCGCTTCACCACGCGCCGCTTCCTCGAAATTGTCCGCGCCTTTCCGGAAATCGTCATTGCCGGCTTTTTTCTGGCGATCTTCTCGCTTGGGCCCATTCCAGCGATCCTCGCGGTCAGCATCCACACCGTCGGCGCGCTCGGAAAAATGTTCTACGAAGTGGTCGAGAACGCCGACATGAAGCCTGACGAAGGCTTGCGGGCCGTTGGCGCCAACTGGGTCGAACGGGTGTGGTTCGGCATGGTGCCTCAGGTTCTGCCCAACTTCATGAGCTATTTCCTGCTCCGCTTCGAGATCAATGTGCGCGCTTCGACCATTCTCGGTGCCGTCGGCGCCGGCGGCATCGGCGAATCCCTGCGTCTTTCGATCAGCCGGGGCCATGAGGCCAAGACCATAGCCATCGTGTTTCTGCTGTTCTGCACGATTGTCGCCGTTGACCAGTTTTCGGCATGGCTGAGACAACGTCTCGTCGGCAGGCAGGCGTTCGCATACGGGCGCGGAGAGTAACGCAATGAACGCCGACGCCATCAACGACATCGCCGCTCGCTATCCCGATGCGTTTCAGCGGCCTTTATGGAAGCGCTATGCCGCCCCGTTCGGCATCCTTCTATGCATCCTCTACACCTTTTACTGCTCGTGGTTCTTCTCGATCGGCATCGTTCTCGGAAAGGCGAACTGGAACCTGGCCGGCGCTTATCTCGCCGACTGGGTGTCTTACGAAATCCGCCCGGACATCGAATTCAAGGACGGCTATCTGACCATCGACTACTCTCGTTTCTCCAAACTTGGATCCAATCCAAATCCCGACTGGGTTATCAAGCAGATTGCCGAAGTCGAGCGGCGGGTCGACGCCGCACCGGCACCGGCGACCGCGACCGACAAGTCGTCGCAGGGTTCGTTCATGGCGGCTGGCGCGCCAACGGCCGAGAATCCGGCCCCCTCGCCAGACAAACCAGTTCCGGCCGCGCCCAAAACGGTGCGCGAAAAGGCCGTGGTGGCGGCGACCGTCGTCCTTGGCAGCGGCCAGATTGCCATTGCGCCAAATCTTGTCACGGTGACGCGCGGCGCCGAAAGCGTCGTCTTCGACATTGCCAAGGACAGGTCTGTCACGCCGCGCACACCGCTGCCTGACTGGATAGAGCAACGCAAGCCAGGTTCGACAGCCTATGTCTCGTTCGGATTTTTGGGCCGCGCTGAAGTGCAAAATGACGAGGTGATCGCCTGGAGGCGGTTTTTTGGTTGGGCGAATTTTGTGTTTGACACGAATTCGCCATTCTGGGGAAAATCGTTTGGCGAGGTCGCTTCATTGATCGTCTCCGGAGAACGCATCGATCCGTCGAGGTCAAACGCAGCGCTTGCCTGGGACAACATCCTCTACAATGCCGAGTGGCAACACGGCGACGTGTGGCTGAAGCTTCTGCAAACCATCGTCATGGCTTTTGTCGGCACAGTGTTGGCCTCGGTCGTCGCCTTTCCGCTCGCCTTCCTGGCTGCGCGCAACATCACGCCGAACTGGTTGACCAACCAGGCGACAAAACGCTTCTTCGACTTCCTGCGGTCTGTCGACATGCTGATCTGGGCGCTGTTCTTCACCCGCGGCTTTGGTCCGGGGCCGCTGGCCGGCATGTCGGCGATCTTCTTCACCGATACCGGAACCCTGGGCAAGCTCTATTCCGAGGCGCTGGAAAACATCGACGACAAGCAGCGCGAAGGCATCCGCTCGGTGGGCGCCACACCAACAATGGTGCAACGCTACGGCGTGCTGCCTCAGGTTCTGCCAGTGTTCCTTAGCCAATCCCTCTATTTCTGGGAATCGAACACCCGCTCGGCGACAATCATCGGCGCCGTCGGTGCCGGCGGCATCGGTCTGAAATTATGGGAAGCCATGCGCACCGGCACCAACTGGGCCAATGTTTTCTACATGGTGCTGTTGATCCTGATTGTCGTTTTTGTCTTCGACAATATCTCCAACCATCTCCGCCGCAAACTGATGGGGACCGTCGGAAACGGCAACGACGAGCGCGCGCGGGGCGCCTCCGCCCGCCTGCTGCCGGCGGCTTAGACCACGATCCTGAATCGAAGGTCGACGAAGCAAAGGTGGTACGGGTTTTGCTTCGCCGACCTTCGGCTCGCGTCTCAGGCGCCGGCCTTCTTCCACCCGCTCTTGATATGCCTATACCCCTCCCGATAGACCGCTTCCGGCGTCTCGGAAAAATCGCGCCACACCTTCGTTGCCGCCGCCAAGTCCTTCAGCGAGCGGCCGAACGCCTCGATCGTCAGCCAGTCGTCATAGCCGCTCTTGCGGATGGCGGAAAACGTTTCGGTCCAGGGAATGTTGCCGCGCCCCGGCACGCCGCGATCATTCTCCGAAATATGGATATGCACGACATTCCTGCGGTGTTTCGTGTAGGCGCCGATCGGGTCGGCTTCCTCGATATTGGCGTGGAAGGTATCGTACATCGCCTTGATGTGCGGCCGGTCGATGGTGTCGATATGCTCCGACAGATCCGCCATCGTGTTGAGGAGATAGCATTCGAAGCGATTGAGCGCCTCGAGGCCGATGGTGACGCCCTTGTTGCCGGCATGGTCGCCGATCGCGCGTTGCGAGGCGACCGAGCGCTTCTTCTCGGCAGCCGTCGGCCCTGAGCCGGAAAAGGCGCCGAGCGTCGAATGCAGCGGGCCGCTCAGCGTGTCGGCGCCAAGTGCCTGCGCGCAGTCGATCGCCCATTTCATGTAGTCGACACCGGCCTTGCGCGTCGCCGCGTCGGCCGAAATCAAATTCATCGCCGGATCGCCCATGGCCGAAACAGCCGTTCGCTCCAGTCCGATGCAGTCGAGCAGATCGCCGAGTTTTTTGTAGTCGTCCGGCGCGCCGGCGAAGATCGGTATCTCGACGCCATCGAAGCCCGTTGCCTTGATGTCGCGCAACAGCGGCTCGTGTTTCTTCGACACGGCCGTCGTCCATAAGAACATGCACATGCCGATTTTCATCGACGCCCCTCCCCTTGAATCCCCCGGACCGCCTCTATTTCAGAGCTTCGTCCACGCCCCATTCTTCTTCGACGACTTCACGCAGGCCTCGATGAAGGCCATGCCTTCTACGCCGTCCTGGATGGTCGGGAAGACGACATCCTTGGGCGGCTTGCCACCCTTGCGGCGCGCTGCCCGGATCGCCCGCGCGGCCTCCTGGTAGATGTTGGCGAAACCTTCGAGATAGCCCTCCGGATGGCCCGACGGCACGCGGCTGACACGGCCCGCCACCGGCAGCGCGCCGGCGCCGTTGCGGGTGATCAATTGCTTCGGCTGGCCGAACGGCGTGTACCAGAGATAGTTCGGGTCGGCCTGCACCCATTCCAGCCCACCCTTGGAGCCATAGATGCGCAGCTTCAGCCCGTTCTCGTGGCCGGGCGCCACCTGGCTTGCCCAGATCATGCCCTTGGCCGGATGCGTCTTGCCGATAGGCTTGAAGCGCAGCATGACGTTGACGTTGTCATCGAGAAGCCGGCCCGGCACGAAGGCGTCGAGATCGGCCGACAGGGAGTCCAGTTCCAGCCCCGAGACGAAGCGGGCGAGGTTGTAGGCATGCGTGCCGATATCGCCCAGCGCGCCGCCGGCGCCTGCCTGCTTGGGGTCGGAGCGCCACGCCGCCTGCTTCTGGCCTGTCGCGGCCAAATCCTCGGTCAGCCAGTCCTGCGGATATTCGGACTGCACGATGCGGATGTCGCCGAGCACGCCCTTGGCGACCATTTCGCGTGCTTGCCGGATCATCGGATAGGCGGTGTAGTTGTGCGTCAGCACGAACACCTTGCCGGTCTTCTCGACTATCGCCGCAAGCTTTTTCGCCTCGGCCAGCGTCGTCGCCAGCGGCTTGTCGCAGATGACGTGGATGCCGGCCTCGAGGAAAGCTTTTGCCGCCGGCACATGGACATTGTTGGGCGTGACGATGGCCACCGCCTCGATGCCGTCGGGGCGCTTCGCCTCGGCCTTGGCCATCTCGGCATAGGATGCATAGCTGCGTGCGGGGTCGAGCCCCAGTTCGGCGGCCGAGGCCTTGGCACGGGCCGGGTCGGCTGACAAAGCACCGGCAACCAGCACGAAGTCGTTGTCCAGCCGCGCCGCGATCCGGTGCACCGCGCCGATGAAGGCGCCTTGCCCGCCGCCGACCATGCCGTAGCGGATCGGGCCGCCTCCCGTTTCCGACTTCGATGCGCCGACCATGTCTTGCTCCTCGCTGTTGCTCACCCCCTTGAGGGGAGGTCGATCCGCGCAGCGGATCGGGTGGGGTCGTTGAGGCAGAGATCGGCATGAACCGACCCCTCCCGGCCCTTCGGGCCACCCTTCCCTCAAG
>NZ_RZTF01000320.1:5296-7355 GCF_004023175.1 Mesorhizobium sp. M7A.F.Ca.MR.362.00.0.0 | reverse complement strand
GCCATAGACGATGCGATCATTCCCGCCATAGCCGCGCACGATGTAGTCGGGGCTTTCGAGAATCTCGGGCAGCGCCTCGCTCTCGGCAGCGCGGTCGCATTCCTCGCCATGCAGGAAGATCGGGCCCGTTTCAGCATAGGGCTGAAGCTGCGGGAATGGCCGGTACGCCAGAACAAGATAGGCATCGCCGGCGGCGATGTTCTTCAAGCAATGCCGGCAAGGCATGCCGTCACCGTCGGAGATCTTTCGCTCGGGCATTTGGCCATAAGCATCGATCCCGCCGCGCTGCAGCGTCCTGACACCTTCGGTCGGCAAAGCTTTGAACTGGATGGTCATGGAAAATCTCCGGTGTGGTCTACCGGAAATTATCCCTTTGAACTCTCGCCGCCCACCCGATTCCTGCCAGATATCGAAGAGCCGGTCGCCCGTCGGCGACCGGCTCTCATCAAGTCCCGTCGAAAGCGCCGGCTAACTAAAATTCAGAGCTGCGGCTCAACGGATGAAATCATCGAAGCGGCGCAGCGTCACCCGGCGATTCCGCCAGTTTTCGTTCTGCGTCTGCACCAGCAAAAACTCCTCGCCATAGCCGACGGTCTCGAGAGCATGACCCGGCACGCCGAATTCGCGCACCAGCGTGCGCTTGAGCGAAACGGCGCGCTGTTCGGACAGAGCCTGATTCGACTGGAAGGAGCCGACGGCGTCGGTATGGCCCTCGATCAGCACGCGGGCGCCGCGATCGCGGCGCAGGATGCGCCGCAGCGCGTCGGCAATGGTCTCGATCTTGTCGTATTGCGAGTTGGCAATAGCCGCCGAACCGAAGGCGAAGTTGATCGACTGGATATCGATCGAGCGGGCCATGCGGCGCAAATCCGGGCGCCGCTTGAATTCGCGGATGGTGACGCGCTCGTTCGGCCGCAATTTCACACGCGGCGCCGCCTCGAGCTTCCGCTCGATCGTCGCGGCTGAAGGCGTTGTCGCCTGGGCTGCGGCCAGGCTTGGCATGGCAATTGCCGCGATCAGCGCGGCGGCAAGTGTACGGCGGGTCAGCATGTCTTCGTCTCCTTCGGCCTTGGCCGCATTGATGGTGCCGGCAACATGCCAAAAACAGCCTGAAGGGCCGATGAACGGCGGGTTCAGATTAGAGCTGGTGTCAGCTTCCGGCTAGGGCCGCATGACGCTGGCCGCGCGCTCGGTGAAAGGCAGCGGATGGACGATTTCCCTCTTTTGCGCCACCGGTGCAAAGCCGAGCTTCTGGTATAGCGGCAGAGCCGCCGGATGATCGAGCGTGCAGGTCTGCACCGTCACCCGCTTCGGCCCATGCGACCATGCGGCGGCGATCGCGGAGCCCAGGAACCAGCGGCCGATGCCTTGCCCGGTGGCATGTTCCATCATGCCGAAATAGGCGAGCTCGACTTCTTCCGGCAGATGCGGCTTGAGATCGAAGAAGCCGGCGGGCGCGCCGTCGAGGTAAAGGACCCTGATGTCGCGATCCTCACGATGGATGCCGGCGGAAAGCTCGTCGTCATCCAGCCTCAGCACATTGACCCAGTGCCATTTGCGCCCCACCCGGTCCATCAGATAGCGGTAGAAATGCAGCGGAATGTCCTTGGTCTTCAGCAGCGCGACCTGACGGTTATACGGCACGGCCGGTGAATAGGCCGGAGGCACATGCATCTCGAGGAACGTCACCGTGACTTCGATGTCTTCCAGCGCGCTGTTTTCCATCGTCTTCATTCCTTGCCGATCACAACGGGGCCGGTCACGACAGGCGTGTCGGAAAGCCCGCCCCACTCCGTCCAGGAGCCGTCGTAAAGCCTGTTGTTCGTATGGCCAAGCGTTTCCAGCGCCAGCGTCACCACCGCCGCGGTAATACCGGAGCCGCATGAAGTGACGACAGGTTTCGACAGATCGATGCCGGCCTCCTCGATCACCTTGCGCAGACGGTCCTTCGACAGCAGCTCGCCATTTTCCGACAGCGCCGAATAGGGCAGATTGCGCGCGCCGGGCATATGGCCGGAGCGGATACCCGCGCGCGGCTCAGGTTCAGTGCCGGTGGAAG
>NZ_RZTF01000320.1:0-5286 GCF_004023175.1 Mesorhizobium sp. M7A.F.Ca.MR.362.00.0.0 | reverse complement strand
CGGTCCACGGGCGTCGGCGATCTGGCTCGCCTTGGTGTCGACGATCCCGCGCATGTCGGCGAGGCTGGCGACGCGCCCGGCGTCGAAGTCGGCATGAAACACGCTTGGCGCGATCTTGGTCGGTTCGGCCGTCACCGGCCTGCCGGCGGCTTTCCAGCCATCGAAGCCGCCCTCCAGAATATAGGTCTGAAAGACGCCCATCACCCGGAACATCCACCACGCCCGGGGTGCGGAGAAGAAACCCGGGCCGTCGTAGACGACGATGGTGTCATCGGCCGAAACGCCCATGGCGCCGACATACTGGGCAAAATGCTGCGGCGACGGCAAGGTATGCGGCAGGGGCGAATCCGGGTCCGAAACGGCATCCTGATCGAGAAACCGTGCGCCCGGGATATGGGCGGACTCATACTCGCCGCGCGCATCACGCTTCTGCGCCGGGAGGTACCAGGATGTGTCGATGATCGTCAGGCCCGGCTCGCCGAGACGTTGCTGCAGCCAGTCTGCGTCGACGGTGAAGGGGCTGTCCTCGGCCATTCTTGTTCTCCTGCTCGCCTTTTGGCGATCACTGCCTGTTCAGTTTGCCGGCATCGGCCCAAAGCGGATGCGGAAGCGCCGGTTTTCACGGCCCTTCTTCTCGATCTTGCCGATGTGGATTTCGCCGACTTCTCCGGTGCTTTTCACATGGGTGCCGCCGCAGGGCTGGCTGTCCACCGAGGCGTTGTCGCCGATACAGACCAGGCGGATCTTGCCGGTGCCGACCGGCGGCCGCACGTTCTTGGATTTTACCAGGCCTGGATTGGCGGCCAGTTCCTCGTCGCTGATCAGTCTGACAAAGATCGGATGATCGGCCCGCACCAGCTCCATCAGCCCGGCGGTGACGTCCTCCTTGGTGAAGCCGGCATCCGGAGCGTCGAAGTCGACACGGCTGTCGTCCTCGGAAACCGAAGCACCGGTGATCGGGAACGGGCAGACGACGGTGAGCAGGTGGCAAGCCGCGTGCATGCGCATCAGGAGATGCCGCCGCTCCCAGTCGATCGCCAGCCTCAGCGTGTCGCCCACCTGCGGAACCGCCTGCTCCGGCGCTGGCACGTGTATGATCTCGTCCTTGGTCTCACCGGTGAGGGTGGCGGCAATGGCGATGCGGCTGCCATCGCCGCGTTCGAGATACCCGGTATCGCCCGGTTGGCCGCCCGAAGTGGCGTAGAAGATCGTCCGGTCGAGGATGATGCCGCCGCGGTCGTTGACGGCAACCACCGTTGCGTCCGCCGTGCGCAGATAGGCGTCGTCACGAAACAGGGCGTCCGTCCTGTTTGCCATCACGCGACTTTCTCGAACGGCACCGAAATTGTACTGCGCTGTTCCATCCAGCCCGGCACTGGCAGCTGCTTTTCGCGCAGGAATTCCGGGTTGAACAGTTTTGACTGATAGCGCGTGCCGTAATCGCAAAGAATGGTCACGATGGTGTGGCCGGGACCCAATTCCCTGGCCAGGCGGATCGCGCCGGCAATGTTGATGCCGGTCGAGCCACCGACGCAAAGGCCCTCTTCCTGGATAAGGTCGAAGACGATCGGCAGCGCATCCTCATCGGGGATCTGGAATGAAAAATCCGGCGTGAACCCTTCGAGATTGGCGGTGATGCGCCCCTGCCCGATGCCTTCGGTGATCGAGCTGCCTTCGGACTTCAGCTCGCCGTTGGTGTAGAAGGAGTAGAGCGCGGCCCCCAGCGGGTCGGCGAGCGCGATCTTCACGTCCCGGCTTTTCGCCTTCAGTCCGGAAGCGACGCCGGCCAGCGTTCCGCCCGAACCGACCGCCGAGACAAAGCCATCGACCTTGCCGCCGGTCTGGCTCCAAATCTCCTCCGCGGTGGTGCGGATATGGCCGTCACGGTTGGCGACATTGTCGAACTGGTTAGCCCAGATGGCGCCGTTCGGTTCTGTCTTTGCCAGTTGCTCGGCCAGCCGCCCCGACAGTTTCACGTAATTGTTGGGATTCCTGTAGGGCACTGCCGGCACCTCGATCAGTTCGGCGCCGAGCAGTTTGATCGTGTCCTTCTTTTCCTGGCTCTGCGTGTCCGGGATGACGATGACGGTGCGGTAGCCTAGCGCCTTGGCAACCAGCGTCAGTCCAATGCCGGTATTGCCGGCCGTTCCCTCGACGATCACACCGCCGGGCCTCAGCAGCCCGCGCTGCTCGGCGTCGCGGATGATGAACAGGCCGGCACGATCCTTGACCGACTGGCCCGGATTCATGAATTCGGCCTTGCCCAGGATCTCGCAACCAGTTTGTTCAGAAGCTTTGTTGAGGCGGATCAGAGGCGTGTTGCCGATCGCGTCGATCACAGAACGGGGCATCCAGGATTCCTTGTGTGCGTGCGCCGAAACCCTAGAAACCCGAAGCTGCGGTTTCAAGGCAAGAATTTGTCTGGTCCAGTCGCATTTGCAGTGCTGTTGTTGCGTCGGCGCTTCCCGAGGCTGGCCTCTTGCGCCACTGTTCATTTCCGGCTGACGTTGAAAAGCGGCTTTTCATTCGATTTCTTCACCGCTAGAGCAAAGCACCAACAAGTCGACAGGGCGCAGCATGACACTCTACCGGGCCAACCCGAAGCACGGCGTCGCCTGGATCACGGGCGGCTCAAGCGGCATCGGCCGTGCGCTGGCCAGGGATCTTGCTTCCCAGGGCTATGCCGTCGCGGTGACGGCGCTTGACGACGATCCGATCGACACGCTTGTCGTCGAGACCGCGCAGATGCCGGGCAGTGTCACGGCCTTTCCCTGCGATGTCACCGACGAGCCGCGCATGGCAAGAACCGTCGCCGCGATCGAGAAGGAGCTCGGTCCCATCGTGCTCGCCATCTTCAATGCAGGAAACTACATTTCGACGCCGGGGGAGAATCTTGTCGTCAACGACTTTCGCCGGTCCTTCGAGGTCAATTATTTCGGCATCATCAACGGCCTCGTGCCCGCGGTCGAACGCATGCGTGTGCGGGCGCGCGGCCATGTCGTGCTGGTCGGCTCGGTGACATCCTATTTCGGCTGGCCGACAACGGCCGCCTATGGCGGCACCAAGGCGGCCATCAACATCCTGGCCGAGTCGCTGAAGTATGATTTCGACAAGATGAACGTGCGTATCCAGGTGTTCAATCCCGGCTTCATCGACACCCCGCTGACCGAGAAGAACATGCTGCCCATGCCGGGACTGATGCCGGTCAGCCGCGCATCGCGCCGCATGGCGCGGGGCATCAAGTCCGGCGGCTTCGAAGTCCATTTCCCGCGCCGGACCAGCTGGCCCCTGAAACTGCTCGGCCTGCTGCCGAGGCCGCTGTGCAGAGGATTTATCAGCCTGATGACCAGTTGGAAGGCGCGGCCGCTGCATTACGACCGCAAGCCCCCGATCGAATAGGACGCCGGCGAAATTGGCAGGCTCACCGTTTCGGCCGCCGTCGCCATGGTTGAGACAAGTGCTGCGTGGAGTCTGCGATGGGGCGACGGATCGTGCTTGCTGTGCTGGGCCTGATCGCCATTCTCGCACTGGCCTTCGTGCTCGGCCCGCGCGTTCGCGTCGACACCACGATCCGTTTCGATCCCTCGCTCATCGCTGACGATCCGCAGGCCTATGTGGCAAAGGCGGAAGCCGCCATCCCCGGAATCCGTGACGGGCTGGAAAAAGAGATCGTCTGGGCCGATCCGTTGGTGCATGCCAGGACGCCGCTGTCGATCGTCTACATCCACGGCTTTTCCGCATCCAAGGGCGAGGTCCGCCCGCTGCCCGACGAAGTGGCGGAACAGCTTGATGCCAATCTCTTCTACACCCGGCCCACCGGTCACGGGCAGGATGGCGCGGCGATGACGCAAGGCAGCATCAACGCCTGGATCAACGACTATGAGGAAGCGCTCGCCATCGGCCGGGCGATCGGCGACAAGGTGATCGTCATCTCGACGTCGACCGGCGGCTCGCTGGCCGTCTGGGCGGCAACGCAGCCCGGTGCATCGGACGAGGTGGCGGCGATTGCGTTCATCTCGCCGAACTTCGGCGTCAAGACTTCGGGCGCCGAGATCCTGACCATGCCGTGGGGCAAACAAATTGCCAGGCTGGTCGCCGGCAAGGAACACAGCTTCGTGCCGCGCAACGCGCTGAATGAAGAATTCTGGACCACCCGCTATCCGATCGAAGCAACCTTGCCGATGCAGGCGCTGACCGAGCTTGCCTATGGCGCGCCGGTGGAGAAGGCGACCATCCCTGCTTTGTTCATCTTTTCTGATTCGGACAAAGTGGTGCGGGCCGATCGCACCCGCGAGATTGCCGGGCGCTGGGGCGCGCCGCATGAACTGGTTCCGGTCGACGACACCGGCGACCCGGACAATCACGTCATTGCCGGCGACGCGCTGTCGCCGTCGACCACGGCGTTTCTGGCGCAAAGGATCGCCGTCTGGATCGAAGCGGTGGTGAAGTAGGCAAACGGAAAGGGCGACCGAAGCATCGCTTCAGCCGCCCTTTCCTTGGTCTGTCCCGGCAATCAGCCAGGCTAAGCCTGACTGATTACAACGCGATCTGGCTTACGCAGCCCGCGCAGCCGGACGCTTGCCGCCGAAGCGACGCTTGTTGTTGCCTTTGAAGGCCGGCTTGGCGCCTTCCGGCTTGCGCTCGCCTGCGAAGGCAGGCTTGTCGCCGAAGCGCTTCTTGCCAAAGCCGTTGCCCTTGTTCTCGCCACCGGGCCGCCTGCCGTCGCGACGGCCATTGCGGTCGTTGCGATCATTGGCCGGCTCGAAGCGCTCGTTCTTTTCAGCCGGATTGCGCAGCGGATCGGGGCTGCCGAGATGGTCGGCAACGATCGGCAGCTTGGTGCGGATGATGCGCTCGACCTGGCGCAGCTTGCTGTTCTCGGAAGGATCGCAAAGCGTGATCGCGATGCCGTCCATGCCGTTGCGGCCGGTACGTCCGATGCGGTGGACGTAGCTCTCGGCTTCATCAGGCAGGTCGAAATTCACGACATGGCTGATGCCGGGGACGTCGATGCCGCGCGCCGCAATGTCGGTCGCCACCAGAATGCGCACCGAGCCGTCGCGGAAATCGTTCAGCGCTTTCTGGCGGGCATTCTGCGACTTGTTGCCGTGGATGACGGCGGCCTTGAAGCCGTCGCGCTCGAGGTCCTTGGTCACCCTGTCGGCACCATGCTTGGTGCGCGAGAAGATGATGACGGACTTCATCGCCTCGTCGGCGAGCATCGTCGACAGAACCTGGCGCTTCTGCTTGGTGCGGGCAAAGACGACGCCCTGCACGATCTCGGCC
>NZ_RZTF01000319.1:0-7371 GCF_004023175.1 Mesorhizobium sp. M7A.F.Ca.MR.362.00.0.0 | reverse complement strand
ATCTGGAATATTTCCTCGACGTGATCTGGCCGGAGCTGAAAGTCCACGTCACCTCGGTGACCGACGAATGGGCGGGGGCCGCGATCGGCGGGCCGAAGGCCAGGCAGATCCTCGCCGCCTGTGTCACCGGCACCGCAGTCGACAATGCCGCCTTGCCCTTCATGGGCATCGTGCGCGGCGAGATAGCAGGCGTGCCGGCGATGGTCTGCCGGCTGTCCTTCTCGGGTGAAATGGCGTTCGAGGTCTATTCCGGCGCCGGGTACGGCACCCATGTGTGGGAAGCGCTTGTTGAAGCAGGCAAGCCGTTCGGGCTGGTCACCTACGGGCTTGAAGCGCTGGGCACGATGCGCATCGAAAAGGGCCATGTGACCGGCGCCGAGATCGATGGCCGTACCACGGCGCGCGACCTGCATCTCGACTGGATGCTGTCGAAGAAGAAGCCATTCATCGGCTCGGCGATGATGGATCGCGAAGGCCTGATCGCGTCTGATCGCCTGGAACTGGTCGGCCTGATCGCCCTCGACAACCGGCCGTTCAATGGCGGCGCGCACATCGTCGAGGAGGTTGACGAGGCCAATCCGCACGGCTCGATCGGTCACATCACCGCCTGCTGCTATTCACCGGCGCTCGGCAGGCATATCGCGCTGGCGCTGGTCAAGGGCGGCAAGGCACGGCAGGGCACGCGCGCTCATGTCTCCGATCCCTTGCGCAACCGGTTCGGACCGGTCGAGATCGTCTCCAACCACTTCTTCGATCCGGACGGGAGCCGCATGCATGGTTGAGCGCCAATCACCCGAACCCTTGTCGCCGCTTGAGCCTGAATTCCATGTCGGCTCGCACGGCAATTTCGAGCACGGCGTCGAGATCATCCTGACCGAGACAAGGCCGGGCTCGATCGTGCAGCTCGCCGCGTGGCCCGGCGAGGAGAAGAAGCTGATAGCAGCCATCCGCACCGTCACCGGGCTTGCCCTGCCCGATGGCGCCGGCGGCGGCTTGAGCGACGGCGTGAAATCGGTGTTCGGCTTCGCGCCGGGAAAGTTCACCGTTGCCGATGAAGCCGAAGGCCTGGCTGCGGCCTTTGCCAAAGTGGTGACCCCCGCCATTGGCACCGTGACCGACCTCTCGCACGGCCGCACCGCCATCCGCATTGCCGGGCCGAAGGCCGAATGGGTGCTGGCGAAATTCTTCGCCATCGACTTCGCGCTGCCGGCCTTTCCGGTCGGCACCGGCCGTTCGACCACCCATCACGACATCTTCGCCCAGATCCAGCGCACCAGCGCCGACCAGTTCGACATCTATGTCTTCCGCTCGTTTGCACGCTCTTTCTGGAAGGCGCTCTGCCATGCCAGCGAGGAAGTCGGCTACGAGGTGCAGTAGGCGGCGCGGCCGGATGGCCGCGTTGCCCACATCTGGCATCAACGCCAGCCGCTTCTGCCGCTAGAGAATCTGGCCGCCGGCGCCCATGGTGCGAAAACGTGGCCGCCCAACCGGCCCGAGGGATATGAAATCCCTTCTTCAAGAGTCGGCACATTCGTTTGGTTCGAACATCTCCATGACCGCAGAACTATCCGCCGGCGCCACGGATCGCGCCGATGTGCCGGCCAGAGTCTTGCTCCTGCTGCCGCTGACGGTCGCCTGCGGCGTGTTCATGACCAGCCTCGACCAGAATGTCGTGGTGACCGCGCTGCCGGGCATTAGCGAAAGCCTCGGCCGTCCGCCCAGCCAGCTCGGCCTCTTGATTACCGTCTATGTCGCCAGCCTGATCATCTCGATGCCGCTTGGCGGCTGGGCCGCCGATCGCTTCGGCCTGCGCAACGTCTACTGCTTTGCCTTGCTGGTGTTCGCCGCCTCGTCGGCGCTCTGCGGGCTGTCCGACAACATCTGGATGCTGGTCGGCGCCCGCGCGCTGCAAGGCTTTGGCGGTGCCTTGATGGGCACGCTCGGCCAGGTCGTCATCCTGTCGACCTTTCCGCGCAGCCGAACGCTGAAGATCAACATGTACATCTCGCTGGCTGGCCAGTCCGGACCGTTGGTCGGTCCGCTCGTCGGGGGCGCGCTGACCACCTACATTTCCTGGCGCTGGATCTTCTTCATCAACGTGCCGTTCGCGCTGGCGGCGGCAATTCTTGCCGCCTCGCTGTTTCCGACGATGACCAAGCCCGTGCGCACGCCGTTCGATTTTCCGGGCTTCCTGCTGGTCGGCAGCGGCATGGTCCTGCTCGTCTTCGGCATGGATTCGCTTGCTGCCAAGGATGCCGCGGGCGGCATCATCGCCGCAGAACTGGCGCTGGCGCTGGTCATCCTGACCATCGCCTCGTTCTACTGCCTGCGCGTGCGCAATCCGCTGCTCGATCTCAAGCTGTTGCGCATCCGCACCTTCCGCATTTCGTTCCTCACCGGCGGCGGGCTGGATACGATCGGACTCAGCTCGGTGGTGTTCCTGCTGCCCTTGATGTTCCAGCTCGGCTTCGGCATGAGCGCGGTGCAGGCGGGATCGCTGACCTTCGTCGCCGCGGTCGGCTCCGTGGCCATGCGCTTCTTCATGCCGCGCTTCCTCAACCGTTTCGGCTTTCGCCGCGTGCTGGTCTACAACACGCCCATCGTTGCCGCCATGGTCGCCGGCTTCGCCTTGATGCAGGCGACCACGCCGGTGTGGATCGTGCTGACCTACATCTTCGTCTTCGGCGTCTTCCGCTCCGCGCAATGGGCCTCGACCGGCAATCTCGCCTATTCCGACATCGCGCCCGAGCAGCTCGCCCGCTTCAGCGCGCTCTATTACATATTATGGCAGCTGGCGGTGGCGATCAGCGTCGGTCTGGCTGCGGCGGTATTGTCATTTCTGGCCGGCGGCGGTCCAGCCGTCGCCGACGATTTCCGCATCCTGTTCGTCATCGAGGGCATCATCACGCTCTGCGCGCTGCTTGCCTACCTCAAGCTGACGCCACAGGACGGTGCCCATGTCAGCGGCCACGGCGCACAGATGAATACCGAATGAGGCTGGCTGGCTTATTCGCTGAACGTGACCCACTCTTCCAGCGGCACGCGGTCGGTGCGGAAGGCGTTTTCAGGTTTTGACGTATCTTCATAACCAAGCGCCATGCCGCAGACGACGATCTCTTCGTCCGGAATGTCGAGCACCGGCCTGATCTGCCGGTGATAGGGCGCGAAGGCCGCCTGCGGACAGGTGTGCAGACCCCTGCCCCGAGCTGCGACCATGATGTTCTGCAGGAACATGCCGTAGTCGATCCATGAACCCTGGTTGAGGCGGCGGTCGATGGTGAAGATCATGCCGACCGGGGCGTCGAAGAAGACGAAGTTGCGGTCGTGCTGGGCGCGCATCTTGTCGACCTCGCGACGACCGATCCCGAGCGCGCCATAGAGGCCGAAACCGTTGGCGCGGCGGCGGGTCAGATACGGCTCGAAGAACTGCGTGGGATAATACCGGTACTCGTCCCAATCAGCTTTTTCGGCGCGAATGCCGGAATTGAGAATGGCGTCTGATATCCGCTGCTTGCTCTCGCCCTTGGTGACATAGACCTTCCATGGCTGCATGTTGGTGCCGGATGGGGCACGCGCCGCAACCGCCAGAATGGCGCGGATGGTTTCGTCGTCGACCATGTCGGGCAGGAATGCGCGCACCGAACGGCGCGACAGGATCGCCTCGTCGACAATCTCGGCATCGCCCGCAATTCGGGGGTTATTTTCCAGCATGGGCCGTCCCTTACCCTTTGTCTCGATCGGACGTCCCCACTCGCCGCTCTCGGCGGAGCCTTTGCATGAACCGTCAAAATCGCGCAAGCAAATCTTGTGCATCCGTGAAAATCTACTTGATTTTTTCATGAGCTTGACTTCTCATGAAATTTGGCCAGATTTTTTCATAAAGTGAGCGCTTTGCCTTCGACTACCGCTAGAACATTGCAGGTACCTGACGAACGCGTGCTGGCCGGCGATATCAGGGCCCTGCGCAAGGCGCGCGGGCTGACACTCGCCGAGATCGGCTCGAAGCTTGGCCGTTCGGTCGGCTGGGTCAGCCAGGTCGAGCGCGGTCTGTCGACGCCGTCGCTCGGTGACCTCCGAGCCTTCGCCGAACTGTTCGGCGTGCCGATCAGCCTGTTCTTCAGCCATGACGTACCTGTCGAAAGCGAGCGCGGCGTGGTCGTGCGCGCTGGCAGGCGCCGCACGCTTGGCACAAGCGAATCCGGCCTGGTGGAGGAGCTTCTGTCGCCCGATCTCGGCGGTAGCTTCGAGATGGTGCGTTCGGTCTTCGCGCCGGGCGCGGAACTGAAGGCCGAGGCGCAGCGGCCGACCGAAGAAGCTGGATACGTCGCCTCCGGGCTGTTCGACATCGAGATCGGAGGTGTCTGGCATCGGCTTGGCGAAGGCGACTCCTTTCGCTTTGAAGGCAAGCCTTACCGCTGGCGCAATCCGGGCGCGGAGCCTGCAATTGTCATCTGGGTGGTTTCACCACCCGTCTATTGAGTTCAAGTTTGGAGAAGAACATGGCGGGTTTGCCGAGCACGGCGCGCGTGGTGATCATCGGAGGCGGTGCCGTCGGCACTTCCGCGCTCTACCATCTCGCCCAGGCGGGCTGGACCGACTGCGTGCTCTTGGAAAAGAACGAGCTGACTTCGGGCTCGACCTGGCATGCCGCCGGCAACGTGCCGACTTTCTCCTCGTCCTGGTCGCTGATGAACATGCAGCGCTATTCGACCGAGCTTTATCGCGGGCTGGCCGACGCGGTCGACTATCCCATGAACTATCACGTCACCGGCTCGCTGCGCCTTGCCCACACGAAAGAGCGCATGCAGGAATTTCAGCGCGCCAAGGGCATGGGCCGCTACCAGGGTATGGACATCGACATCGTCGGCGTCGACGAGATCCAGCGCCGCTATCCCTTCATCGAGACGCATGATTTGAAAGGCGCGCTCTACGACCCGAGCGACGGCGACATCGATCCGGCGCAGCTCACCCAGGCGCTGGCCAAGGGCGCGCGCGACATGGGCGCGAAGATCATCCGCTTCTGCCCGGTCACAGGCGTGCGCCGCGAGAACGACGAGTGGGTGGTCGAGACGGCGGAAGGTGAGATCCGCTGCGAGATCGTCGTCAATGCTGCCGGCTACCGCGCCGCCGAAGTCGGCCGGATGTTCGGCCGCGACGTGCCGATGATGGTGATGAGCCATCAGTACATTTTGTTCGAGGAGATCCCCGAGCTGGCGGCATGGTCGAAGGAACACGGCAAGAAACTGCCGCTGCTGCGCGACGTCGACACCTCCTACTATCTGCGCCAGGAGAAGAACGGCATGAATCTCGGCCCCTATGAGCGCAATTGCCGCGCGCATTGGGCCACCCACAACGACCCGATGCCGGAGGATTTTTCCTTTCAATTGTTCCCCGACGACCTCGACCGGCTGGAACATTATCTGGCCGATGCCGTCGCCCGCGTGCCGATCCTTGGCACCGCCGGCCTGTCCAAGGTCATCAACGGGCCGATCCCCTACACGCCGGACGGCAATCCGCTGATCGGCCCGATGCCCGGCGTTCCCAATGCCTTCGAGGCCTGCGTCTTCACCTTCGGCATTGCCCAGGGTGGCGGCGCCGGCAAGGTGCTGGCCGAATGGGTGACAGAGGGCCAGACCGAATGGGATATGTGGTCGTGCGACCCGCGCCGCTTCACCTCCTTTGCCTCGGCGCCGGACTATTGCGTCGCCAAGGGCATGGAGATCTACGGCAACGAGTATGCCATCCAGTTCCCGCGCCATGCCTGGCCGGAAGGCCGCGACCGCAAGCTGTCGCCGATCCATGATCGCATCAAGGCGCTCGGCGGCCGCTTCGACGCCTATAATGGCTGGGAGCGGGCCACCTGGTACGCACAAGACGGCGATGACATTTCCGAGGAAGCCACGCTGACCTTCCGCCGCGACGGACCGTGGCATCATCGCGTGCGCGAGGAATGCCTGGCCGTGCGCGACGCCGCCGGCATTTTGGACCTGCCGGGCTTCTCGCGCTTCAACCTCGACGGTCCCGGTGCCGCCGAATGGCTGAGCCTGCAGGTCACCGGCCTGGTGCCGAAGCCCGGCCGCCTCGGTCTCGTCTATTTCGCCGACGACAAGGGCCGCATCGTCACCGAAATGTCCGTGGTGCGCCACGACGACAACCTGATGACGCTGATCACCGCGGCGGTCGCGCAGTGGCACGATTTCGAATGGCTGAAGTCGCGCATGCCCAAGGATGCGCCGTTCAGGCTGATCGACCGGACCGAGGAATTCTCGACCCAGATCCTGGCCGGCCCCAACTCGCGGAAAATCCTCGCCGATGTCTGCGAAGCCGACCTCACTTTGCCATGGCTGACGCATCAGGAAACCAAGATCGCCGGTCGCTGGGCCAAACTCGTGCGCGTCTCCTTCGCCGGCGAACTCGGCTGGGAAATCCACACCAGGGTGGACGACACATCAGCCATCTTCGACGCCGTCTGCGCGGCAGGCCAGCAACATGGGCTGAAGCCATTCGGCATGTATGCGTTGGATTCGCTCAGGCTTGAAAAAGGCTACCGCACCTGGAAGGGCGACCTGTCGACCGACTATTCGATCCTGCAGGGCGGGCTGGAGCGCTTCGTCAAATGGGACAAGCCCGATTTCCGTGGCAAGGCTGCACTCCAGAACGAAAAGCAGCAAGGCGTGAAGAAGCGCTTCGTCACGCTGGTTATAGAGAACCCGGGCGACTGCGACGCCCCTTCGGTGTCGACGCTGTGGCATGACGGCAAGATCGTCGGCGAGACGACGTCCGGCGGCTGGGGCCACCGGGTCGACAAATCGATCGCGCTCGGCATGCTGCGCGCCGATCTGGCCGAGCCAGGCACATCAGTCGAGGTCGAAATCTTCGGTGACCGCTTTCAGGCGATCGTGCAGAAGGATGAACCGTTGTGGGATCCGAAGAACGAAAGGCTGCGCGCATGAAGAAAATCATCCTCACCGATGGCGGCATGGGCCAGGAACTGGTCCGTCGCAGCAAATCCGAGCCGACACCGCTTTGGTCGGCCAGGGTGCTGATCGACGAACCGGATCTGGTGCGCGACCTGCACGCGGAATTCATCCGCGCCGGCGCCCGCGTGATCACCATCAACACCTATTCGGCAACGCCCGAACGCCTGGCGCGTGAAGGTGCGCAAGACCTCTTCAAGCCATTGCAGAAGCGCGGCATCGAATTGGCCAGGCAGGCCCGCGACGAGGCCGGCGATGCAGCCATCGCCGGTTGCCTGTCGCCGCTTTTCGGCAGCTATGCACCGGCACTGACCATTTCCTTCGAGGACACGCTCGATATTTACCGCCGCATCGTTGCCGAGCAGGCCGATGGCGTCGACCTGTTCCTGTGTGA
>NZ_RZTF01000318.1:0-7429 GCF_004023175.1 Mesorhizobium sp. M7A.F.Ca.MR.362.00.0.0 | reverse complement strand
GTCCCCACCAGACCAGACCTCAATGCCTGCGGGATTCCTGTCCCGCAGGGCCTATCGGGCGAAAGCTACCCTGCCCGCTCGATGCGGATGACCTGCGGCTTGTCGGTCAGATGGCCATCCTTGGTGATGCCATCGACGGCCTTGCGCACAGCAGCCTCCGTCGTCTCGTGGGTGACGAGGATCACCGTCTTCTGTGCCGCCGCCTCGCCATTGACCGCGTGCTGGACGATCGATTCCAATGAAATGTCATTATCGGCCATGCGCTTGGCGATTGCCGCGAAGACGCCGATGCGGTCATGCACGGTCAACCGGATGAAATAGCCGCCGGCATGGCTGCGCATCTGCGCCTTCTTGTAGGGTTTCAGCTCCTTCGCCGGCCGTCCAAAGACCGGACCATGCTGGAAGCCTGGCCGGCTCTTGGCGATGTCGGCGATGTCGCCGATGACGGCCGAGGCGGTGGCGTTGCCGCCGGCACCGGGGCCTGACAGCAGCAGTTCGCCCAGAATGTCGGTCTCGATCGCCACCGCATTGGTGACGCCATGCACCTGCGCGATGACCGATGCCGTCGGCACCATCGTCGGATGCACGCGCTGCTCGATGCCGCTCTCGGTGCGCTGGGCGACACCCAGCAGCTTGATCCGGTAGCCAAGATCGGCGGCCGCGCGGATGTCGGCCTGGGTGATGTTGGAGATACCTTCCATATAGATGTCGTTGGCGGCGATCCTGGTGCCAAAGGCAAGGCTGGTCAGGATCGACAGCTTGTGCGCGGTGTCGTGGCCCTCGATGTCGAACGTCGGATCGGCTTCGGCATAGCCCAGCCGCTGCGCGTCCTTCAGGCAAGCATCGAACGAGATGCCCTCGGCCTCCATGCGCGTCAGGATGTAGTTGCAGGTGCCGTTGAGGATGCCGAACACGCGCGTAACCGAATTTCCGGCCATCGCCTCGCGCATGGTCTTGATGACGGGAATGCCGCCCGCCACCGCCGCCTCATAGTTGAGCAGAACACCCTTTTTCTCGGCGATCTCGGCCAGCGCCACGCCATGCTTGGCCAGCAGCGCCTTGTTGGCGGTGACGACGTGACGGCCGGCTTCGAGCGCCGCTTTCACCGACGAGCGCGCCGGGCCCTCGTCGCCGCCGATCAGTTCGACGAACACGTCGATTTCTACGGTCTGCGCCATCTTGACCGGATCGTCGAACCACTTTGCCGAGCTCAGATCGACGCCGCGATCGCGCTTCTGGTCGCGCGCCGAGACGGCGGTGACGATCACGTCACGGCCGCACTGGCGGGTCAGTTCCACCGCTTTGTCGCGCAGCACGCGCGCCACCGACGCGCCAACGGTGCCGAGGCCGGCAATTCCAACACGCAATGCTTCAGCCATGTCCGGCGACGTCCCTCAAAGTCAGATCGAATTTGCGTGCGGCAAGCTTACCGGTGAGCGGAGAGCGGCACGACGTTGTTGGGCTGCTTGGCGCTGGTCGACAGGAAGCGCTTGATGTTGCGCGCCGCCTGCCGGATCCTGTGCTCGTTCTCGACCAGAGCGACGCGCACGAATTCGTCGCCATGCTCGCCGAAGCCAACACCGGGCGCCACGGCCACGTCGGCATGTTCGATGAGCAGCTTGGAGAATTCGAGTGAGCCGAGATGTCGGAACGGCTCCGGGATTGGCGCCCAGGCGAACATCGATGCCGCCGGTGCCGGAATGGTCCAGCCAGCGCGGCCGAAGGCATCGACCATCACATCGCGGCGCTTGTGGTAGATGTCGCGCACTTCGGCGATGTCGGCGCCGTCGCCATTGAGCGCATGTGCCGCCGCCACCTGGATCGGCGTGAAGGCGCCGTAATCGAGGTAGGATTTCACCCGCGTCAGCGCCGAGATCAGCCGCTCGTTGCCGACGGCAAAGCCCATGCGCCAACCGGGCATGGAGAAGGTCTTCGACATGGAGGTGAATTCGACGCAAACGTCGATCGCGCCAGGCACCTGCAGCACCGAAGGCGGCGGATTGCCGTCGAAATAGATCTCCGAATAGGCAAGGTCGGACAGGATAATGATGTCGTTCTTCTTGGCGAAGGCGACCACATCCTTGTAGAAATCGAGCGAGGCGACCAGCGCCGTCGGGTTCGACGGATAGTTGAGGATCAGCGCCAGCGGCTTCGGGATCGAATGTTTGACCCCGCGCTCGAGCGCCGGGATGAAGCCGTCGTCCGGCTCCACCTGCAGCGAGCGGATGACGCCACCCGACATGATGAAGCCGAAGGCATGGATCGGATAGGTCGGGTTCGGGCACAGGATCACGTCGCCGGGCGCCGTGATCGCCTGCGCCATGTTGGCGAAGCCTTCCTTCGAGCCAAGCGTGGCCACCACTTGCGTGTCGGGGTTGAGCTTCACGCCGAAGCGCCTGCCATAGTAGGCGGCCTGGGCGCGACGCAGGCCCGGAATGCCGCGCGACGAGGAATAGCGATGCGTGCGCGGGTCGCGCACGACCTCGCACAATTTGTCGACGATAGCCTTGGGCGTCGGCAGGTCCGGATTGCCCATGCCGAGGTCGATGATGTCGGCGCCACGCGATCGGGCGCTGGCCTTGAGCCGGTTGACCTGCTCGAACACGTAAGGCGGAAGCCGGCGAACCTTGTGAAATTCTTCCATGGCAGTTCCAGACAGCGAAGGGGTGTTGGGCGCGCGCTATATACTTATTTGCAGGTAGGGTCGAGGGCGGGGTCGCATTTGGCTTCGATCTGCTTCAGCGTTTCGTCGCCATGCTTCTTGGCCAGATCCGTCAGCGCCGCCTGGTTGGCGACCTTCGGGCCGCCGCCCTTTGCCGCCTGCGCATTCTCATCCGCCTTCAATTGCGCGAGCTTGGCGTTCTTCTCGGCTTCGGTGAACTGAGGCGCCGCCACTTGCGGCTTGATGTTCAGGTTCGGAAAGGTGCCGGTATCCTTCGGCCCCGTACCCGCAGCGACAGGCGTCGGGCCATTCGTGTTGGTGCTCGAGCACCCGGCAATCCCGATGAGGACGATCGCCACGCCGATGCGGCAAAAATGTCCAGCACCGAAAAAAACAGTTTCGCCAATATTAATCGTCATATTGTTTCCCTGGCAGCCGAGGTAGAGCGAGATTGGCCCGGTCGGATGTCCCATGTTAATATGTCAAGAAAAGGCCTCGGGAGGAACCCCGCCAACCATGTCCAAAACACCCGATTCGGGCAAAGCGGAAGATGACGAGCCTTCGACCGTCGAGCAATATCTGGTGAAGGACCCGGAACGCTTCGCCCTGAACATGGCGCGCATGATCGAGCAGGCCGGCAAGGCCGCTTCCGCCTGGGCCGAGCCGCGCGAAAAAGGCGACGTGCGCGACCATGTCGCTGAGCCCGTTGTCGATATGGTGAAGACCTTTTCCAAGCTCAGCGAATACTGGCTTGCCGATCCGCAGCGCGCGCTGGAAGCGCAGACGCGGCTGTTTTCCGGCTATATGACGGTCTGGGCCAACGCCATTCAGCGCACCAGCAACGCCGCGCAAGACACCGAAGACGCGGTCAAGCCGGAGCGCGGCGACAAGCGGTTCCTCGACCCGGAATGGGGCCGCAACGCCTTCTTCGATTTCCTCAAGCAGGCCTATCTCGTCACCTCGCGCTGGGCGGCCGATCTGGTCGAGCACGCCGAAGGCCTTGACGAGCACACCCGCCACAAGGCCGGCTTTTACGTCAAGCAGGTGTCCAACGCCATCTCGCCGTCGAATTTCATCCTGACCAATCCGGAACTGTTCCGTGAAACCGTCGCCTCGAACGGCGAAAACCTGGTGCGCGGCATGAAGATGCTGGCCGAGGACATCGCCGCCGGCAAGGGCGACCTGAAGCTGCGGCAGGCTGACTACTCACCCTTCGAGATCGGCAGGAACATCGCCACCACTCCCGGCAAGGTGGTCGGCCGCAGCGACGTCGCCGAAATCATCCAGTACGACCCGGCGACCGAGACGGTGCTCAAGCGGCCCTTGCTGATCTGCCCGCCATGGATCAACAAATTCTACATCCTCGATTTGAACCCGCAGAAATCCTTCATTCGCTGGGCGGTTGAACAGGGCCACACCGTGTTCGTCATCTCCTGGATCAATCCGGACGAGCGCCACGGCACCAAGAGTTGGGAAGCCTATATCCGCGAGGGTCTGCAATACGGCCTCGACACCGTCGAGAAGGCCACCGGCGAACGCGACGTCAACGCGATCGGCTATTGCGTTGGCGGCACGCTTCTGGCGGCGGCACTGGCGCTGATGGCGCAAGAGGGCGACGACCGCATCAAGTCGGCGACCTTCTTCACCACGCAGGTCGACTTCACCCATGCCGGCGACCTGAAAGTGTTCGTCGACGAAGAACAGGTCGCCGCTGTGGAAAAGTCGATGAGCGAAAAAGGCTATCTCGACGGCACCAAGATGGCGACCGCCTTCAACATGCTGCGCTCAGGCGACCTGATCTGGCCCTATGTCGTCAACAACTACATGCGCGGCAAGGATCCCTTGCCCTTCGACCTGCTCTACTGGAATGCAGATTCCACCCGCATGGCGGCGGCCAATCACTCTTTCTACCTGCGCAACTGCTATCTCGAGAACAATCTTTCGCAAGGCACGATGGAACTGGCGGGCCACACGGTCTCGCTCGGCGACATCACCATCCCGGTCTACAACCTCGCCTCCAAGGAAGATCACATCGCGCCGGCGCTTTCGGTGTTCCTCGGTTCGAAATATTTCGGCGGCACGGTCGAGTATGTGATGGCCGGGTCGGGCCATATCGCAGGGGTCGTCAATCCGCCGGCATCCAACAAATACCAGTACTGGACCGGGGGTACGCCGACGGGCGACTTCAGCCAGTGGATAGCCAATGCCACCGACCATCCAGGATCCTGGTGGCCGCACTGGCAAGACTGGATAGAGGCCAAGGACAACACCCGCGTGCCTGCCCGCAAACCGGGCAAGCATATGAAAACCTTGGGTGATGCTCCCGGCACCTATGTGAAAGTGCGTGTGTAACGGACTGTAATGTGTGGTGAGTTGACGGACCGCCAAAAGCGGGCGAAATGGTGTCGTCAACCATCAAGCGGCCGTAATTCGGCAATCACCGCAAAAATACTTCCAGGCTTGCGGATTTGACACAGGTCTCGTTTCCGGATCGGAGACAAAGGTCACCTTGGCATCGACGCATGCGTGTGGCGCCAAGGATATACCGACCGGACATCGAGGGGGAATTTGACTTTGAAATCAGCAGGATGGAGCCTCGCAAAGGGAGAACGCCGCGCCATTGTGGCAGCGCTCTGCTCCTTGCTTCTGGCCTCCTGCACTTCGGCTGGCGACCCGACAATGTCGGTCGGAATGCCCGGTTACAATGCTACCGCATCGGATATGAATGCTGCCTCAAGTGGCAAGTCGGCCGCTGTCGCCGATTCGTCCGAGGTCACGACCGAGCAGACGACCGTGATGACGGCGAGCGATACGGCGCTGCCTGAAAAAGTCGCCTACGTGCCTATGTCCAAACCGGGAGCTGCCTTTCCGCTGACCACGCCGGCGGGCGCCGAAACCATCGTTGGAAACACGCCGCAATCGCTGACGCAGCAGGCACAGACCGCGCAGCAAACCGACGCGGTCGCCCAGCAGATTGCCGCGGTCGACGGCGACGTGGCGGCGCCGAAGCCCGCTGCCGCTCCGGCCATGAACAACCCGGTCTATGTGACGGCTGGCGAGATGCCGCAGGCCGAAGCACCAAAGAAGAAAGGCTTCCTCGCCTCGATGTTTGGCGCAACGCCAGCCTCGGCGACACCAACCCCCATCATCAGCAACGCCCGAACGGGCGAGCAGCCCCTGGCGCAGGCAAAAGCGGCGCCAGCAGCGGCAAAGCCGATCATCACGCTTGCCTCGGCCAGTTCCACGGCCAAGCCGGTGCAACTGGCTTCGCTCGGCGACGATAGCAATCACATCACGGGTAGCGACGCCCTGCCCGGCGTGCGCCAGACGGCCCTGTTCGAGATCAAGCGCAAGTCCGGCCTCGACGACGAAAGCGACGTCGACCTCAACGAGGATGAGGGGCCAATCGGCGGCTCCTATCAGGTTGCGTCAGCCGCCGGCATGGCCCGGTTGGCGCCCAACGGGCTGCTCAAGCAGAACGAGAGCGTCGATGTGGCCTGCCTGAAGCCGTCGCTGGTGCGCGTGCTGAAGACGATCGAAGGCCACTACGGCCGCAAGATGACGGTGACGTCGGGCTATCGCGACCCGGCCCGCAACCGGCGCGCCAACGGGGCCAAGAATTCGCTGCACATGTATTGCGCCGCCGCCGATATCCAGGTTCCCGGCGTTTCGAAATGGGAACTGGCGAGCTACATCAGAAGCATGCCCGGCCGCGGCGGCGTCGGCACGTACTGCCACACAGAATCGGTTCACGTCGACGTCGGCCCCGAGCGCGACTGGAACTGGCGCTGCCGCCGGCGCAGCGGCGGTGACGGCTAGTCTAGCAGACGGTCTTAGGCCTACTAGCAGCCAAGATCGTACCGGTGACCATTCTGAGCATTCGGGATTAGCCGAAGCCTCCCACAAACTTCGTCATCCTAGGGCGAAGTAGGGCGAGGCTCCGTCGCGGAGACCCTGGGATGACGAAACGATGGGTGTCGCCGCTAATTATCAAAGCCTGCCAACCCTCGGGAAATCGTTGATTTGGCTGGCCCGGAAAAAAGTTGTCCAAGGTGGCACCTGACGGGTTGCCGGTTGCGCACAACGCCAGTATAAGCCGCTTCGTCTGAGCGCGCCCATCGTCTAGCGGTTAGGACACCGCCCTTTCACGGCGGTAACAGGGGTTCGATTCCCCTTGGGCGTACCAAAAATAATGCGTTTAGCGCAAACCTCCCTCCCACTGTGGCCAATTTCGCCTGGCTCTCTGCCGCGGTCTTGAACTGACGCGCAGTCTTCCGCGATCACACCATAGGCTAACGCGGCCACACAGGTCATAATCCTGCTACAAAGTGGTCGATTCCTCAGGGATGTAGCCGCTCCAAGAGCCCGCCGCAGGTCGCCCCCGTGGCGGGCTTTTCATTGCACGGTCGAGTTGGGTTCTCGGGCACTGCGACAATGAGAAAGCCCCGCAGTGGTAAGCCCGCATTTATTGCCTGGTTTCCCGGCTTTAAACAGCTGACTTCGCGGTGTACGGATTCGGGCAAAAAAGCCGGATACTACCTGATGAAGGCGAGCCACCACGGTCAAAGAGTGGGTGTTGCAACCCCCTCGAGCGCAATGATCCTGGTGTTGGCGCAACGCTTCCGGATTTCAATAAGGCGGGCGTATTCCGGCGAATTGTACCAGCCCATCAACGACGTCATGTCGGGGAATTCGATAATAACCAAACGGTGTGGCTCCCAATCGCCCTCCAAAACCTTGGTCGCACCGCCACGACCTAGATATCTC
>NZ_RZTF01000317.1:0-7619 GCF_004023175.1 Mesorhizobium sp. M7A.F.Ca.MR.362.00.0.0 | reverse complement strand
CTTCTCCCCGTATAACGACGGGGAGAAGAGAGCTGAACGCAAGGCCAGCGTCTATTCTGCTACGTTGAAAATCGGCGAAATCGTCGATGAGAGCATCTTTCTCCCCGTCACTATACGAGGAGAAATGCCCGGCAGGGCGATGAGGGGCGGCGCAAACCTCAGCTTAAAAATCGCAGCCGCGCCCCCTCAAATCCCCTAGATGAACTGCACCTGGACGATCTCATATCCCCTGGCACCGCCAGGCGCATTGACTTCGATGGCGTCGCCGACTTCCTTGCCGATGAGCGCACGCGCGATCGGCGAGGAGATCGAGATGCGGCCGGACTTCACGTCCGCCTCCTGGTCGCCGACGATCCGGTAAGTCTTCTTTTCCTCGGTGTCCTCGTCGACCAGCACCACGGTGGCGCCGAACTTGATCTTGTCGCCGCTGAGCTTGCTGACGTCGATCACTTCGGCCCGCGCGATATAATCTTCAAGCTCGTTGACGCGGCCCTCGTTGAGGCTCTGCGCCTCTTTGGCGGCATGATATTCGGCATTTTCGGACAGGTCGCCATGCGAGCGCGCTTCGGAGATCGCCTCGATGATGCGCGGCCGCTCTTCCTGCTGGCGCCAACGCAGTTCTTCCTTCAATGACGCGAACCCCTCGCCTGTCATCGGGACCTTGTTCATGATGCCTGACCTTTCCTGCTGCCACCCCCGCGTTTCGGGGAAAGCCTTGTCGATGGGTACAAAAAGAAAACGGGTCCGGCAGCCTCGGGCTAACGGAACCGTTTCACCGCAATTTCCCTGAATATAGCAATGTCAGCGGGTTTTTCACGCCCAAAAATCGGTTTTGCTAAAATCATCCCCGTTTTCATCAGCCAGGGCGGTGAATGAGGCTGGGGGCAACAAAAAGCGGCCGCGATCGCTCGCGGCCGCTTGGTAGAGCCTGGGATCTTTTCAGCTTCTCATGAAATGGTCGATCTGCTCGGCCAGCATGCCATATTCACGCGAACCCTTGCCGGTCCGCTTCTCGATTTCCATCAACTGCTGCTGAGCCCCGGCCAGATCGCCGATCTGCAGATGCGCTTCGCCGAGATATTCACGCACCAGCGTGTAGTTCGGATCGATGCGCAGCGCTTCCTCGTAATAGCCGAGGCCGACGGTGACGCGGCCGGAATGGCGGTGCGAATAGCCGAGATAGTTGAGGATGCGCGGATCCTGCTTGTTGGCGGCAAGGCTGAGCACGGCGATCGCCTCGTCATAGCGCCCGGCCATCGCCAACGCGTGGCCAGCATCATAGATGCTGTCGTCGTCGAGCATGCCCTCCTGGGGTGCGACGCACTTTTTCTTCTTCTTGTCCCAGACTTCGCCCTTCTTGCATTGGGTGACCGTCTGATCGCTGCCGCCACTGTCACCGCCGGCGGCGAACACTGGAACGGCAAGGAACTGCAGCGCGACAAGGGCAGTCGCCACCTGGATCAGCACTCTTTTATGCATCGAAGCCTCCTGGAGGGTGAGAATGCAACACTAACGCCGGTCGGCTTGCGTTTCATCCCGGAAAATTGCGTGCGGAGAACATCAGGTGACGGATGCCGCAAATCCGCTATCATCCGGCAAACGACCTGAGGGAGACGGCCCTTGCAGCGGCGGCTTGAAAAGGACTGGGAGCTTTCGATCGGCCCCGACACTGTGCGCCTGTTCATCCTCAAGGCCAAGGCGCTGAGTGCGGCCGTCAATGAAGACTATGCCGATGGCGCCGAGCATGAGGTCGAGCTCGACGGCGAGTCCCATGTCAACCATCACCATGACGGCCTTGCCGAGGAAAGCTCCGAGAATCTGACCGAAGAAGAGCTGCGCGAACTGATCAACGACCTCAATGTCGATGAAGCAGCCGAACTGATCGCGCTCGCCTGGGTCGGTCGCGGCGACTACGACGCCACCGAATGGGCGGACGCGCTGGGGGCCGCGCGCGAACGCGCCAACAAGCGCACCGCAAAATACCTGCTTGGCATGCCGCTGCTCGCCGACTGGCTGGAGGAAGGGCTGGAAGCGATCGGTGCGTAACGGAGCGGTTACCGTTCGTGATGCGGCCGAGGCAACCACCTTGCGTCGGCGCCGTTGACGGCGATGGGGTCGCTTATCTTTTCCCGAACGTTCAGGATCTTGTTCGTCATGGCCGTCACGGCCTTGCTGATGATGCCGGCCGAGGCGAGACATCGCCATCGGCATCACGAGCCGTTGACGCCGAGGATAGAGCAGCCGTTGACACCAAGAGCCGAACAGCCTCTTAAACCGCGAGGCGGAAAGCGCCTGAAACCACGAAGACATCGGTCGGTTACGCCGAAGCAGACACAGCAGAAAACGCAGTCTCCGCTGCCCTTGCCTGCCGATGCTCCGGTGCCTGGACCATCTGTTCCGGCACCAGCGCCCGGCATTCCGGTGCCGGAACCGCGCCCGGCGGACGCTCGGAAGGCTGACACTGCAAAGCCGCAGGAGCAGAAGACGGAAGCTCCGAAGACCACCGGCGCGCCCGAAGGTTCCAACGAAGAAAAATCCCGCCAGGAAAAGCAGGCACTCCCCGAGTCGTCAGTTCCCGAACCCTCAACCGATACCGAAAGCGAACCGGAGCCGCCCGCGGTCGCGCCAACGCCGACACCAAAACCCGACATCGCGGAGCCCGAGGCTCAGCCGCCCAACGTTGGCCCGCAGCCGCCGCAAAAGCCGGCGGACGCGGACGAGAAGAAGATGCTGCCCGATCCGCGCTCGGCCGATCTGCCCGACGAGAAAATGCCAGCCGAGGAAGTCGCCTGCCGCGAACGACTGAAGACGCTCGGCGTCGAATTCGAAGAACACAAGGCGGAAAGCCAGCCCGAAATCGGCTGTTCGATCCCATACCCCATCGTGCTGAAGAACCTTGGAAAGTCCGTCGCCATCGGCCCCGGCACCGAGCTCAATTGCAAGATGGCCGAGGCGACGGCGCGTTTTGCCGCCGATGTCATCCAGCCGGCGGCGAAAGCCGAATTCGGTGAGGACCTGAAATCGATCGGCCAGGCATCGGCCTTTGTCTGCCGGCCACGCAACGGCACCCGAAAACTGTCGGAACACGCGTTCGGCAACGCGCTCGACATCGCCAGCTTCACGCTGTCGGACGGCAAGAAGATCGAGGTCGGCCCGGCGCCGCCGGAGAAGGACGCCAAATTCCTCAATGCCGTGCGCAAGGCCGCCTGTGGACCCTTCAAGACGGTGCTCGGTCCGGGCGCCGATGCCGATCACTCCCTGCATTTCCATCTCGATCTCGAACCGAGACGGCATGGCGGGACGTTCTGCCAATAGCCGAAAGCGCACTCAGGAATTGGGCTAAATCTATTGCACAGCGCTCGGCGGGAGCGGCTTGTCGATCTCGGCCCTCATGATCAAAACACCACGTGTAAAATCATCAAAATCTTCGATACTCATGCTGCAAGTCTCTTGGACGAAACTTTTATGCCGGAATTGAACCACAACATACTTCTGCTGATCCCTGTCCAGCTTCAGAAGAAAGGCAAACGAATAGGGACTCCTGCGTAAAGTTACATACACTTCACGCAGATCCCGGGCGGTGAAGAACCGTTTTATCGTACGCCAGATCGACATTTACCCCTCCAACCGCAATTATTATAAAACTAGTAGGCGCCTTGTCGAAGATGAATTGCCCTCGCCGATGATCCGCGTGCCGCAATTCGGCCGCAGGCATGAACGCGGGCGCTGAGTTTTCCTTTACCCTTGATCGTTAAAATGCCGGATATCCATCAACGGGATTCCGCCAATGGCCGGCAAATTTCGGGCCGTGTTTTTCGCCACCGCGCGCCAGACAAAATATGCAGCAATGCTGACCGCCGGCCTGGCGCTGGCGGCGCTTTCCGCCTGCAACACCGGCAGTGTGCTGTCGCTGCAGCCGGCCGTCGACGTCGGCGCGCAGACGGCTGCCGTGCCGCAATATGCCGGCATGCAGAAGCTTGTCCCTTCCAATCCATACATGACGCAGGCCGCTTATCCGCGCATGGACGAGCCGATGTCGCCCGTCGAGCAGATGCCGGCCAGCGAAACCGACTGCCGGCAGCAATTGAAGCGTCTCGATGTCGCCTACACCGACCTGGCGCCGATCCATGAAGGCCAGTGCGGCATCGATTATCCGGTCAAGGTTTCGGCCATCGGCAACATCCAGATGAAACCCGCCGCAACCCTGACCTGCGACATGGCCGCCACCTTTGCCGGCTGGACGAAGAACGAGCTCGTCCCCTCCGCCCGCTGGCGCTATTTCTCCGGCGTCAAGACCATCCACCAGGGCTCCAGCTATTCCTGCCGCAGGATTGCCGGCGAAGGTGTCCTGTCCGAGCACGGCAAGGGCAATGCGCTCGACGTCATGAGCATCGAACTCAACAATGGCGACGACATCGACGTGCGCAAGCCCGGCCTGTTCGCCTTCCGCACCCGCGGCTTCCTCAACAATGTGCGCGCCGACGGCTGCCAGTACTTCACCACCGTGCTCGGCCCCGGCTACAACTACGACCACCGCAACCATTTCCATTTCGACATCAAGAATCGCAAGAACGGCTATCGCGCCTGCCGTTAGGGAGAGATCAGCCTAATCGGCGCCACCGGTTGAAGCGGCGATTTGCCGTGCAACCAAGTCCTGGATGCGCCAGAGATTCCGGTCGCGGATGCCGCTCTCTTCAAGCTTGCTCACGGTCCTGAACAAATACTGCGCCGAAGAGCCCCAATGACCGGCAGCCCGTGCCAGAGTGTCGGCAACCTGCTCCAACGGCAACCGGCCGGCATAGGCGCTGCCGTACGGCGCGGCGACGAAAGCCAAGGCACGCAGCGGCCCGTCCCTGGTCTTGACCTTGATCCAGCATGGCACGTTGGTTGGCGGGTTGGCATCGATTTCTCGGCGCATCAACTGGCCGAGTTGCCCGAAATGATCTTCCGCGGGCAGCCGATAGACGATGCCGTTGCAGCTGCCGCCTCGATCGAGCGCCAGCATCAGGGCCGGCAAATCGCGGGTTCCGCGCCAGCGGGTCAGTTTCAGGCAGAACGAGCGGTGCCATCCCGGCGCCGTGGCCGGGCGCTGCTCGACATAGGCGAATTCGGGGTTCCAGATCAACGACCCGTAGGCAAAGACCCAAAGCGTCTCGGGACGATGCTGCGAAAGCAGCTTGTCGACCACGCCATCGAACTCCGCATCGGTGTGCTCGCTGGTTCCGGGCTCTGGCCCGGGATCAGGTTCGACACGCTCAACTTGCGCGACAAGCTCGGCGGTCAACGCCATTGGCTTGCGGCCTGCCAGCTTCCGCTCCATTGCTGCCCCCGCGAGGAAACGATGGCCACGATAGACCGGCGGCGCGCTGCTGGCCATTGATTTCCAGGGTCCGTCAGGCAACAGATACCGCACGGATCGGGCGGCGTTCATGAGCCAGCGAAGTTTTCGGCGACGCGTTGCAATCTGGGTGGCGACCTTGCTGGCCGCCTATCTGGCGCTCGCCTATTTCGCCGCACCGGAATTCTGGACGTTTCACGATCGCGGCTTTCGCAAGCACAGCTTCGAGATGGTGACGCACACGCCGCAAGGCATTCCGGGCGATCCCATCAATGTCGGCCTTGTCGGCAAGCGAAAGGAAGTAGTCCATGCCTTTGCCGTCGCCGGCTGGGACACCGCCGACGCCGTGACCCTGAAGACCGCGATCGAGATCGGTGAAAGCGTGCTGTTCGACCACCCCTACCCCGATGCGCCGGTCAGCAGGCTGCTGTTCGATGGCCGCGCCCAGGATCTCGCCTTCGAAAAGCCGGAGGGCCTCAGCGCCGACCGCCGGCATCATGTCCGCTTCTGGCAGACCGATGCAAGCGGCGACGATGGCCGGCCGCTGTGGCTGGGCTCGGCCAGCTTCGATCGCGGCGTCGGCCTCAGCCACGACACCGGCGCCGTCACCCACCATATCGGCCCCGACATCGACGCCGAGCGCGATTTCCTGATGCGCGACCTGGCCACCGCCGGCACGCTGATCTCGACCAGCGATATATCGGGCGTCGGCGCCACCAGTACGGGACGCAATGGCGGCGGCGATCCCTATTTCACGGATGGCGAGGCAATTGTCGGCGTGTTGAAGCAGTTGCCCTGACCATCGCAAAAGTCAGTTCGTGGTGATCACGATCTTGCCGAACGGCCCTTTCTCCAGATGCTGCAAGGCTTGCGGCACCTCGTCGAAGCCAAAGAGCTTGTCGATGACCGGCTTGATCGCCAGCGCCTCGATCGCCTGATTCATACGTTCGAAGGCGCGGCGATGGCCAACCGACAGGCCCTGCACGGTGATGCGGTTGCGCATGAAGGGCATGATAGGGAAGCTGAGCTCCATCGCGCCCAACAGGCCGATGATCGACAGCCGACCATCGGCGGCGAGCGCATTCAGCGATCGCCGTGCATTGTCGCCGCCGACCATTTCCAGCACGTGGTTGACGCCCAGCCCATTCGTCAGCTCACGCACGGCCTCATCCCAGGCCGGTTGCGTGCGGTAGTTGATCCCTTGCCAGGCGCCGAGCTTTCTCGCCCGCTCAAGCTTTTCATCGCTGCTTGAGGTGACGATGGCGCGCAGGCCGAACGCGGTGGCGAACTGCAGCGCAAACAGCGACACGCCGCCGGTGCCCTGGATCAGAATGGTCTGGCCCGGCACCGGTCTGGTCGCTTCGGCCATGGCGAACCAGGCCGTCAGCGCCGCGATCGGCAATGTCGCGGCCTCGATATCGCCGAGCGATGGCGGCGCCAGCACCGCGGCGTCCTCGCCGAAGATGACATGGTCGGAAAGCATGCCCGACAGCGACGACCCCAGCGTGTGCTTATGCAGCACCGGCGGTGCGTCGCCATCCGGCCAATCGGCGATCACCTGGCCGAGCACGCGCTGGCCGACCTGAAAGCGGCTGACCGCACTGCCGACGGCCACCACTTCACCCACCGCGTCGGATGTCGGCACGAAGGGAAAGGCAAGGTCGGGGATCAGCACGCCGTCTACGATCATCTTGTCCTTGTAGTTGAGCGACACGGCCTTGGTCCGCACCAGCAAATCGTGCGGCCCTGGCTCGGGCACCTTGCCTTCCACCTGGCTTAGCCTCGACAGGCCAAAACCGCTCATCTGCCAAGATCTGTTGGTTGGGGTGCTCATGTCGTGTCGCGCTCCGTGCGTTGATGCCAGGCGAAACATTTATGCCTTTCGACTATAGAAAATAGTGCTTCCGTGCGGTATAATTTGACACTGATTGCGGATTAAAAGTCGACAATAGGAAATCGCCATGGAAACGGCCGACCTGCAAGGCATCGTCGCGTTTGTTCAGGCGGTGGAGGCCGGCAGCTTCACCAGCGCCGGCGAGCGGCTGCATGTGACGAAGTCGGCGATCGGCAAATCGATCGCGCAGCTGGAGCAGAGACTCGGCGTTCGCTTGCTGAACCGCACCACCCGCAGCCTCAGCCCGACCAGCGAAGGCGTCAGCTATTATGAAGCCTGCTCCCGGGCCCTTGCCGAGATCGAAGCCGCACAGTCGCTGCTTGCCTCGCGCCGTCAGGTCCCGTCTGGCCGGCTTCGGATCGACGTGCCGCTGGCCTTCGGCCGACG
>NZ_RZTF01000316.1:0-7631 GCF_004023175.1 Mesorhizobium sp. M7A.F.Ca.MR.362.00.0.0 | reverse complement strand
GCCTTGATCGAGGCGACGTCGGCGCGCGGGGTCGCGGCGAACAGCGTCCTGGTGTAGCTGTGCTTGGGGTCGGCGAAGACCTCGTCGCGCGAGCCGTATTCGACCGCCTCGCCGAAATACATCACCATCACATCGTCGGCGATGTAGCGCACCACGGACAGATCGTGGCTGATGAAGACATAGGTCAGCTGGAACTCGTCCTGCAGGTCGGCGAGCAGGTTGAGCACCTGTGCCTGCACGGAAAGATCGAGCGCCGAGACCGGCTCGTCCAGCACCAGCAGGCTTGGGTTGAGCATCAGCGCACGGGCAATGGCAATGCGCTGGCGCTGGCCGCCCGAGAACATGTGCGGGTAGCGGTTGTAGTGCTCGTGACCGAGGCCGACCTTCTTCAGCATCTTCATCGCCAGGTCGCGCCGCTCGGCCGCCGGCTTGTCGGTGTTGATCAGCAGAGGCTCGCCCAGCACGTTGCCGATCTTCTGGCGCGGGTTGAGCGACCCATAGGGATTCTGGAAGACGATCTGGACCTTGCGGCGCATCTCTTTGGTCAATCCGCCCTTGGCGATGTCGACCTTGTTGCCGTCGATGAACAGGTCGCCTGACGTCGCCGGATCGATCAGCGTGATGATGCGAGCGAGCGTGGACTTGCCGCAGCCGCTCTCGCCGACGATGGCCAGCGTCTTGCCCTTGTCGACCTTGAACGAGACGCCCTTGACCGCGTGCACGGTACGCGGCCCGGTGAACAGGCCACCACCGATGTGGTAGTCGCGGACAATGTTCTTGCCTTCGAGGACCGTGGTGTTCATGAGGCGGCTCCCGCGGCAGAGGGGGCCGGCTCGAACAGCATGTCGGAAACGGTCGGCAGCCGGTCGCCGACGGCGTTCTCCGGCAAAGCCGACAACAGCGCCCGCGTGTAATTGCTTTTCGGCGATTCGAACAACGACAGCACGTCGGCCTCTTCCATCTTGCGGCCCTTGTACTGGACGATGACGCGATCGGCGGTCTCGGCCACCACGCCCATATTGTGGGTGATCATGATCAGTCCCATGCCGTATTTTGCCTGCAGCGAAACCAGCAGATCGAGGATCTGCTTCTGGATGGTGACGTCGAGCGCCGTCGTCGGCTCGTCGGCGATCAGCAGCTTCGGATTGCAGGCGATGGCGATGGCGATCATGACGCGCTGGCATTGGCCGCCCGACATCTGGTGCGGAAACGAGCTCAGCCGTTCTTCCGGATCGGCGATGCCGACCAGCTTCATCAATTCGATGGCGCGGGCCCGCCGCTGAGCGCGATCCATACCCATATGGAAGCGCAGCACCTCCTCGATCTGGAAGCCGACGGTGAAGCACGGATTGAGGCTGGCGATCGGCTCCTGGAAGATCATCGAGATGTCCTTGCCGACGATCTTGCGGCGTTCGGACGGGCTGAGCTTCAGGAGATCGACGCCGTCGAAGGCCATGCGGTCTGCCTTGACGGTTGCCGTGTTGGGCAACAGGCCCATCACCGCGAGCATCGCCACGGACTTGCCGGAACCGGACTCGCCTACAATCGCCAGCACTTCGCGCGGCTCGATCGAGAGGTCGATGCCTTGCACGGCCATGAACGGTCCGGCCGCGGTGTCGAAGGAAACGGTGAGGTTCTTGATCTCGAGCAGAGGCATGCTCACGACCTCTTCAGCTTGGGGTCGAGCGCGTCGCGCAGGCCGTCGCCGATCAGGTTGATGGCGAAGACGGTGATCAGGATGGCGAGGCCCGGGAAGGTCACCACCCACCAGGCGCGCAGGATGAACTCGCGCGCTTCGGCCAGCATGGTTCCCCATTCCGGCGTCGGCGGCTGCGCGCCCATCCCGAGGAAGCCAAGGGCCGCCGCCTCGAGGATGGCGTTGGAGAAGGACAGCGTCGCCTGCACGATCAGCGGCGCGATGCAGTTGGGCAGGATGGTGACCAGCATCAACCTGAGATGGCTGGCCCCGGCGACCTTGGCCGAGACGACATATTCGCGGGTCTTCTCAGCCATCACGGCGGCGCGGGTGAGCCGGGCGAAATGCGGCTGCAGCACGAAGGCGATGGCGATCATGGCATTGACCAGGCCGGGGCCAAGCACCGCGACCAGCACCAGGGCCAGCAGCAGCGACGGGAAGGCCAGGATGATGTCCATGATGCGCATGATCAGCGTGTCGACCCAGCCGCGGCAGTAGCCGGCGAGCAGGCCGAGAATGACGCCGGAGATCAGTGCTGACGTGACGACGACGAAGCCGATGGCGAGCGAGAAGCGCGAGCCGTAGATCAGGCGCGACAGCATATCGCGACCGACGGCGTCGGTGCCGAGCAGGAACTGCGCATTACCGCCCTCCTGCCAGGCCGGCGGCGTCAGGAAGAAGTCGCGGAACTGATCGTCGGGCGAATGCGGCGCCAGCAGCGGCGCGAAGATGGCGATCAGGATCAGCAGCGCAAAGACGAAGAGCCCGATCACCGCGCCCTTGTTGACGGAGAAGTAGTGCCAGAACTCGCCGAACATCTGCAGCCTGGCGTCCTGCGGCTTGACGACGGTCGCGGCTTCGATGGTGGCTGGGCCTTCGTTGCTCATGTCAGTTGGCCCGGATGCGTGGGTTGATGACGGCGTAGAGCACGTCGACGATGAGGTTGACCGACATGACGATCAGCGCGATCAAAAGCAACCCGCCCTGCACGGTGAAATAGTCGCGCTTGGAAATGGCGTCGATCATCCATTTGCCGATGCCGGGCCAGGAGAAGATGCTCTCGGTCAGGATGGCGCCGGTCAAAAGCGTGCCGACCTGCAGGCCGATGGTGGTGACGACCGGGATCAGCGCGTTGCGGAAGGCGTGCAGGCCGATGACGCGGCGCGGCGCCAGGCCCTTTGCGCGCGCGGTGCGAACATAGTCCTCACCCAGCACTTCGAGCATCGCCGAGCGGGTCTGCCTGGCGATGACTGCGAGCGGGATAGTGCCGAGAACGATCGTGGGCAGGACGAGGTGCGACAGTGCCGAGCGGAATGCGCCCTTCTGGCCCGAGATCAGCGAATCGATGGTCATGAAGCCGGTCACCGGCTTGAAGAAATAGAGAAGGTCGATGCGGCCGGAAACCGGCGTCCAGTGCAGCGTGCCAGAGAACACGATGATCAGCAGCAGGCCCCACCAGAAGATCGGCATGGAATAGCCAGCCAGCGCCGTGCCCATGGTCAGCTGGTCGAACCAGGAACCACGGCGGATGGCGGCGAAGATGCCGGCGGCGACACCCAGGACAACGGCAAAGATCATGGCGAAGATGGCGAGCTCGACCGTTGCCGGGAAGCGAACCAGGAAATCCTTGAGCACCGGGGTCTTGGTTGAAAACGAGGTACCGAAATCACCGCTCAGCACATTCATCAGATAAGTCAGATATTGTTGCCAGATCGGCAGATCGAAACCGAACTGGTGCATCAGCGCCGAGTGACGTTCGGGCGACAGGCCGCGTTCGCCCGCAAGCACCAGCACCGGATCACCGGGCAGGATGCGCACGAAGCCAAAGGCGAGGATGGTTATCCCGATGAAGGTCGGGATGATGAGGGCGAGCTTGCCGAGGATATAACGCAGCATGGCGGGCGAGTGGGGGCGTCACCACATGGTGGCGCCCCCGTTTCGCAACCTTATTCGGCGATATCGACGCCGTCGAAGCGGTGGATACCGAGCGGATCCATCGCAAAGCCGGTGACGGTCTTCTGCATCGGCATGAACACCTTGGAGTGAGCGAGCGTCGCCCAGGGTGCCTGTTCCTTGAAGATGACCTGTGCCTGTTCATAGAGCTTGGTGCGCTCGGCCTGATCCGAAACGGTCTTGGCCTTGTTGATGAGCGCATCGAAGTCCTTGTTGCACCATTCCGCGCGGTTGTTCGAACCGACGGAAGCGCAGCTCAGGAGCACGCCGAGGAAGTTGTCCGGATCGCCATTGTCGCCGGTCCAGCCGACGATGACGGCGCCGTCGTGATCGACCGCGGAAGCGCGCTTGAGGTATTCACCCCAATCGTAGCTGACGATCTCGACGGTGACGCCGACCTTGGCGAAGTCCGCCTGGATCAGCTCGGCGGTGCGGCGCGCGTTCGGCATATATGGGCGCGACACCGGCATGGCCCAGACGTTCATCTTGAGGTCCTTGACGCCGGCCTCTTCAAGCAGCTTCTTGGCTGCATCCGGATCGTAAGGATCGTCCTTCACTTCCTTGTTGTAGGACCACATGGTCGGCGGGATCGGATTGATCGCCACCTGGCCGGCGCCCTGGAAGACGGCGTCGATGATGGCCTTCTTGTTGATGGCCATGTTGAGCGCCTTGCGGACGCGCACGTCGTCGAACGGCTTCTGCTGGGTGTTGTACATCAGCGCGCCGACATTGAGGCCTTCCTGCTCCTCGACCTTCAGGTTCGGATCGGCCTGCAGGCCGGCGATGTCGGCCGGTGCCGGGTACGACATGATGTTGCATTCGCCGGCCTTGAGCTTCTGCGCGCGCACCGCCGGATCGGTGGTGATGGCGAAGACCAGATCGTCGATCTTCTGCTTGCCGCCCCAATAGTCCGGGTTGGCCTTGTAGCGGATGGCGGCGTCGGTCTGGTAGTCGACGAAGATGAACGGACCGGTGCCGATCGGCTTCTGGTTGAACAGCTCAGGCGTCTTGTCGGCCTGCAGCTTGTCGGCATATTCCTTGGAGACGACCGAAGCGAAATCCATGCCCAGCGTTGGAATGAAAGTGATCGCCGGCTCCTTGAGGGTGAACTTCACCGTCAGGTCGTCGACCTTCTCGACCTTGGCGATGTTTTCGCCGAACTGGTCATTGTAATACTGGTATGCAATGCCCGGAATGTACTGAAACCAAGGGCCGTTCTTGTCGACCTGGCGTTCGAACGAGAACACCACGTCGTCGGCGTTGAAGTCGCGCGTCGGGGTGAAATAGTCGGTCGCGGCGAACTTGACGCCCTTGCGCAGCTTGAAGACATATTCCTTGCCATCGTCGGAGATCGTCCAGCTCTCGGCCAGGCCCGGCGAGGTCGTCGTCTTGCCGTGATCGAATTCGACAAGGCGGTTGAAGACGGTGCGCGATGACGCGTCGAACGTCTGGCCTGCGGTATACGGCGCCGGATCGAAACCCTCCGGCGAAGCTTCCGCGCAGTAGACCAGAGTTTTCGCATTGGCCACGCCGCCCAGGACGCTTGCAGCCAGCAACGCGGCTGCAAAAGTCAGCTTCTTATTCATTGAGCACTCCCTGATGTTCTTCCAAGCCCCTCTATCAGGCTCGCGAAGCGCGCATATAAGCACCGTTTTTCCGGCTTTGGAACACCCCGTTTGCTTACCCCGCGGGAAGCAGGAAAAAAATCCGCTATTTTGCCAAATTGCAGAAAAAATTAGCAGTTTCTTCCATTCACGAGATTATTAACAACCGCATTTTTTTATTGATCGCCAAGCTGACGATATAAATGTTCCCCGCGCTTCCGAGCGGCCGAGGGATGCGCCAGGACACCATTTGGCAGCGCCGGCGGCGGCAAGGACTTTCGACGGCAAATCTTTCGCCGTGTTGCCGCAAGGGCAAGACTTGCACGGTCACCAAGGGAGGCAATACATAGGGTATAACGGCCGCAGCGGAGGGCGCCCTTGTCAATTCAGAGGCGAGGTCAATTCAGGGGCGAGCGCGGCGCGAATGAACAAACTTGTCCAGGGAGGAACGGGTGGCAAAAGCATCAAGGACGACGACGGTGAAAGCGGGAGCCAAGGCGCCGTCGAAAGCAGCCGGTACTGCCAAGCCGAAAGCCACGCCGAAGGCGGCCGCGGCGCCCGTAAGGGCAAGCACAAAGCCGGCGGTGAAAGCCCCGGCCAAGGCCGCGGCCGGAAAGACGGCGCCGGGGAGTAAAGCGGGTGCGGCAAAGCCCGCTGTCAAGCCGGCGTCGAAGGCTGCGGCGGCGGTGAAGGCCCCACCGGCGGCAAGGCCGGCCGACGCCACCGCCAACCGATTGCCGAAAGCATTGACGGCGCTGGCCGCCGGCTTGC
This sequence comes from Mesorhizobium sp. M7A.F.Ca.MR.362.00.0.0, assembly GCF_004023175.1. NCBI lineage: Bacteria > Pseudomonadati > Pseudomonadota > Alphaproteobacteria > Hyphomicrobiales > Phyllobacteriaceae > Mesorhizobium > Mesorhizobium sp. M7A.F.Ca.MR.362.00.0.0. Next base: position 1,607 of record NZ_RZTF01000316.1, on the reverse strand, counting down.
CGGAAAAGCCGTGGCTCAAGAGCTATCCGAAAAACGTGCAGGCGGAGATCGGCGCCCTGCCCTACAGCTCGATCGGCGATTTCCTCGTCGCCGCCTGCAAGCAATTTTCCGCGCAGCCGGCCTTCACCTGCATGGACAAGTCCATCAGCTACACCGATGTCGAGCGGCTGTCGGCGGCCTTCGGCGCCTACCTGCAATCGAAGGGCCTGCAGAAAGGCGCGCGCGTCGCGCTGATGATGCCGAACGTGCTGCAATATCCGGTGGCGATGATGGCGATCTTGCGCGCCGGCTATGTCGTGGTGAACATCAATCCGCTCTACACGCCGCGCGAGCTCGAACACCAGTTGAAGGATTCCGGTGCGCAAGCCATCGTCATCCTGGAGAACTTCGCCAACACCTTGCAGGCGGTGATCGCGAGGACGGCGGTCAAGCATGTGGTGGTCGCCGCGATGGGCGACATGCTCGGCGGCCTGAAGGGCACCATCGTCAATTTCGTCGTGCGCCGCGTGAAGAAGATGGTGCCGGCATGGTCCTTGCCCGGCCATGTCAAGTTCAATGCCGCCATGAAGGCCGGCGCCGGCATGGGCTTCAAGCCGGCCAAGGTGGAAGCCGACGATGTCGCCTTCCTGCAATATACGGGCGGCACCACGGGCGTGTCGAAGGGCGCCACACTGCTGCACAGAAACGTGCTCGCCAACGTCGCGCAGAACGCGCAGTGGATGGAGGACGCCTACACGATCAAGCCGAAACCGGCGCACCCCAACTTTATCTGCGCGCTGCCGCTCTATCATATTTTCGCGCTGACCGTGAACGCACTGATGGGCATGCAGCAAGGCGCCCGCAATGTGCTCATTCCCAATCCGCGCGACATTCCCGGTTTCGTCAAGGAACTGCAGAAGTATCCGGTGCACATCTTTCCCGGCCTCAACACGCTGTTCAACGCGCTGCTCAACAATGAGGATTTCCGCAAGCTCGACTTCAAGCCGCTGGTGCTGACGCTGGGCGGCGGCATGGCGGTGCAGAAGGGCGTTGCCGAACGCTGGAAGACGCTGACCGGTTGTTCGGTCACCGAAGGCTACGGCCTCTCGGAAACCTCGCCGGTGGCCACCGCCAACAAGTTCACCGCCGGCGACTTCACCGGCACCATCGGCCTGCCGCTGCCCTCGACCGAGATCGCCATCCGCGACGACGACGGCAACAATTTGCCGCTCGGCGAGGTCGGCGAGGTCTGCATCCGAGGACCGCAAGTGATGGCGGGCTACTGGAACCGGCCCGATGAGACCGCCAAGGTGATGACCAAGGATGGCTACTTCAAATCCGGCGACATGGGCTTCATGGACGAGCGCGGCTACACCAAGATCGTCGACCGCAAGAAGGACATGATCCTGGTCTCGGGCTTCAATGTCTATCCGACCGAGCTCGAGGAAGTCGTGGCCATGCATCCGGGCGTGCTCGAAGTGGCGGCAGTCGGCGTGCCGGACGAGCATTCGGGCGAGGTGCCGAAACTGTTCGTGGTCAAGAAGGATCCGGCGCTGACCGCGGAGACGCTCACCGCCTTCTGCCGCGAGAACCTGACCGGCTACAAGCGGCCCAAATACATAGAATTC
>NZ_RZTF01000315.1:0-7648 GCF_004023175.1 Mesorhizobium sp. M7A.F.Ca.MR.362.00.0.0 | reverse complement strand
TCGCCGACATGAGCCATCGTCTGTCTCGCGACGTCGTCGTCCGATTTCGGGGCGACTATGACGTCCACGCCCCGGCCGGGACGCCAGTCCGGATGATCCCGGATGGCATGGGCAAGCCCTGCTACGCCATCCCTCCCGGCTTCTGCACCGTTCCAAGCATCCCCCGACTGGAGGCAGTGAGCCGGAAAGGCCGTAGCCGTATGATCTCGATCTTCGATCACGACGCCACGTACTTCCACATCTGGGCGCCGAACGACGCTGTCGAACCTATTCCTCAACCAGCCCCTGCAGAGTAGCGTGGCGCAGCTTCGGCTCGCCCCGCAACGTCCGCACCCTGGCCTTGATGCTTTTCTTCAGCCACTCGACCTCCGGCCCGCGAGCGGCCTGCGGTGTGTTCGGCGGCGGTTGCCCCTTCCGGACGCGAGCCATCAGCCGCTCGCGCATCTGCTTGGTGAGCGCAATGGTGGCAGGGCCGGCATATTTGCCGTCCCGCGCCATCAGTCCGACCGTCTCCTTGCCTGGCTCGCGCTTGATGCCCAGCAGATCGAACTCGCCGAACTCCCAGCACTTGGTCTTGACCCAGATGTCGGTCGGCCCGCTGCGATAGGAGCTGCCCTGACGCTTGGACACCATGCCTTCCACGCCCAGCCGCTCGACGGCTTCGTAGAACTCGGCGCCGCCGCCCAGGACGTGCTGGCTGTATTGGATGATGCCCTCGGCCGGCTTCACCAGATCCCACAGGATCTCCTTGCGCTCGATCGCCGGCCGTGGACGCAGATCCTCGCCGTCCAGATACAGGATGTCGAACGCGACGAAGGCCAGCAGCTCGGCATTCCAAGTCATGCGGGAGTGCATCGCATGGAAATTCGGCCGCCCATCGGGCTCCGGCGCGATCGTCTCGCCGTCGAGGATGAAGGACTTGGCCTTGAGCTGCTCGGCCGCGGTGACAATCGGCCAATAGCGCTTCGACCAGTCGTGCCCGTTCTTGGTGAAGGCCCGAACGCCGGCCCAGTCTCGGATCAGCTGGGTGCGAAACCCGTCGTATTTAATCTCGTGGAACCAGTCGTCGCTGACAGGCGGCTCCAGGACGAGCTCGGGCTCAAGCGGTTTGATGAACTTCAGCCGATCTTCGGCGTTACTCATGCACTCGACACTCCAACTGCCTCACAAGGCGCACGGGTGGATTTGGTTGCATTTTAGCCGAATTGAATGTGGAAATGGTTGACGCGCACGAATGCAGGCTTGCCCTGACACTGATCAGACGCACGATCGAGGAGCACTGTCCACCAGGCGTGCTGCCTAGCGAAGAGATGACCAACGGCCTGTTCGGCCCAGAGCTGATGGATGAGGCAGAAGCCCTGTCCAGGGCTATCGTGGCAACCGTCGAGAAGCTGACTCGTCCTTAATCAACATCCCTGCCTCCTTCGCCGCGAGCCTGAAGCACCGACGAGCCTCTTGTGCTGTGGCCTGACCGGCCATTGCCGCCGCGCACACCTTCACCGCTCTTTCCCAATGCGGTCCTCGCCCCGCCCAGCCCAGCAGCTGATCACTCGCGGCCTCCACAGAGGTCACGAGCAAGGAGACGCCTGGCTTGTCGGTCCTGACTGGAACACCTGGAGAAAACCACTTCATGAAAGTCCTTATTGCTGGAACGCCGCTCGAACAAATGGGCTGGCAGCGGGACCTCGGCAAGGTCCGGATCGTCTTCCGCGACGGCACCAGCCGCACGGATCAATTCGAATTCCTCGAGCAGCTGGAACGCAGCTGCGATGACATGCGTGCCGAGCTCCTCGAGCAAGCCCTCAAGGAGACGGCGTGATGGCTATCCACCGCTATCTTAGACTCCGGCTGAAGGGCACGAAGGAAGCCGCACTCGGCCGCAAGGCCCCTGGTGGTTGCGTCCTCGTCCAGTTCAACCGCATGGACCATCCCCAGTCCCACGGATGGCACCTGTTTCCTCGCCACCACTTCGTCAGACGGAGGCGGAGGTGAAACTCCACGCCGTCTGGAGCAAGAAGTACGCCCACTGGGTCCTCCTCAACAATGATTGCGTCGAGCGCGGAGAGACCCGCGTCGTTGCCCGCCTCTACGACTGTGACGGGCCGGCGATCGCCGAACGCTTCAACACCCACCGCAACCCCGATCGCTACCTCACCCTCATGAAGGAGGTCCACGGACTGTGAACCCCCGTCACAAGGCGATGCTGAAGATCGTGAAGCTGTCCGAGGTGACCACCACGCGTGGCTTCACCGAGAACGAGGTCCGCACTGCCGACGCTGTGATCCAGCAGCTGATGTACACCCACAACCTTGAGTTTAGGAAACCCCGCCGGCGCAGCTGGTGGTCATTCATCTGGAGTACGAAATGCCCAAATACCGCGACATCGTCGCCGAGCTGATCCGCCTCTACGAGGGCGGCTACAACGACGCCACCCTCACCAGCACGCTGAAGGGCTACGTCGAGAGCAAGGACAAGGCCCTGCGCAAGGCAGAGAGCTTCATCCGCGGCTTCGAAGACGACGAGCTGCAGGAAGGCATCCCGGCGCTCCTGCAGGAGATCCGCAATGCCGCCGCATGATTTCATCGACGAGCTGGAGCTGAGCGTCCGCGCCGGCAACGCGCTTCGCAACCATGGGGTCATGAACCTGGATGAGTTCCTGCGCCTCACCAAACCTGTGGTGATGAGCTTCAAGCACGCTGGCGCCAGGACCTGGCGCGAGATCCAGGAGGTGCAGATCAACCTCCAGCGTGAGCAGCTCAAGCAATCGCTCCCCGGCCGCGCCATTCAGCACATCCGCGCGCTCAACGAATTGAGGCATGACTTAGGCCACGCCGGGTTCTTCCTGCGCTTTGACCACGAGCACCGGCTGTGTGTCGGCCGGTACGTCAACAAGGATGACTTCGATGAGTAACCAGTTCGCCATGAGGTGCCCTGAGTGTGGCGACGACGCCCACATCCAGGTCGCCGCCCTCGTGTGGGTCAAGCTCGTCTCCGATGGGACCGACGCGGACGGCGACCACGAGTGGGACGACGAAAGTCCCTGTCGCTGCAACTCCTGCGACTACACCGCAAAGGTCATCAATTTCACGGAAGGAGAGTGACATGGCATTCCCAAGCTACATGAGGCCGGCCGAGGTCAAGATCGTCGGCAGACTGATCAAGAAGGCCCTCGGTCTGGACTACGTCGTGTCGGTCTACGACGGCGAGGAGTATGGCATCGTCAGGTCCAACAACTACGAGGCGATCACCGCCGAGATCGCCGCCACCGACAGCACCGAACTGGTCTTCCGGCGCCGTGATGACAAGACCAAGATCGGCTCCGTGCTGCTGATCCACGGCAACGATGAGGACGTGATCTCCGATCACTCCGACAACGAGCTCACCAACAAGCTGGTGGAGCTCGAAGTCGCATGACCACTTCCATCTATCGCGTCGACGTCATGATCTGCGGGACCGCCTACATCAAGGCCTCGTCCCGCGAGGTCGCCCAGTTGATCCTCGACGACCACAAGATCGAGGAGACCGGCCCCCTGATCTCGGAGCACCGGTTCGACGACCCCAAGCTGCCCGAGTTCAGCCTGTCGCCGGCCATGACCCTGTACGGCAGGTTCTCGGCCGAGAGCGAGATCGAGGAGGCCAACTGATGACCACGATCGACATCCACACTCTGACCAACATCTGTCAGGTGGCGGCGGATCGCTTCCGCAGCAATGCAGACGAGTTCCGCAAGCTGATCGATTACAAACCGACGCCCGAGCACGAGAAGGCCGGCGTGTGGCAGATCGATATGACCCCACATGGTGAGGGCGCCCGCCGTCTGGCACAGCAGTTCGACCTTCAAGCCAAAGAGGCGGAGGAGTATGCCGCCGCCTTCGCGAATGCCGACAACATTGAGGTGATCTATGAAAGCGCCTGACGGAACAGCCATCGATCGTACCAAGGAGGTGATCCTCGGCGAGTGTGGGATCAACTGGGACGACGACGGCAGCTACGACTTCGACGGCACTGGCACTGTACCTGACTGGGACAGCCAGGAGACCGTCACCATCGCCGGCCAGACCGTCTTCTTCGACGAGGCCGGCCGCGAGTGGCTGCAGAGCCAGCTGATCCCCGAGGCCGCCGACGAGCTGCCGGCTGACCAGATCAAGCCCTGGTACGTCGACCGCGCCCTGCGCCGCGTCGAGATCGTCAACACGGTCCAGGCTCTCATGGAGCGCACCACTGGCAAGAAGCTGGCCGTGAAGGACTGCCAGTACTTGACGCGCGCCGTCACCCTGCTGCTGGACCGATCCGAGCCAGAATAACCCCTGGAGCAACAATGACACCGACAACCGCGCACGACGCCCTGGCGGCGCTTCGTGCGATCGAACATCTGCGCGCTGCGCGGAAGCTGCTGAAACAGGTCGGCGCCAAGCGTGCCGTCCAGAAGGTCAGGCAAGCCTTGAAATCTGCCGAAGGCGCCGAGCGCCATGTCCAACGCAGGAGATCTCTATGAAAATCGACCTCTTCTACATCGAAGGCGAGCACGACACGGTGCCCGGGATCGCCCGCACCCTGGCCGCCGACGAGAAGGGAGCCAAGAAGGAGGCCGAGGAGCTGCTCGCCGCCGGCGCGCACGTCTACCGGCAGAACATGTCGGTCGAGGTGCCCCTGGTCTACAGCCACCTCGAAATGGAGGCGGCTCTCTGCGTCTGGGAGTGGCTCAACGAGATCACCGTCGTGCCGAAGCGGCGCGACAAGGCAGACCCTGTCTGGCTGAAGTATCGCGAAGACGTCGGCTCGGTCGAGCTCCGCCACTACAGCATCGACATCGGTCTCTGGGTGCTCAAGGTCTATGATCTGCTGCCCGAATGGTTTCGGGCGATCGGCTCCTATGACTGGGAGATCGTGCCGTCGATCGTCGGTGAGGTCATCCCGGGTGAGGCGTTCAAGGAGCCCATGCAAGCGAAGCATGCGATCGTCAACAGCGACTGGGCGAAAGCCGAGTACCATCGCCAGTTCGACTGGACCCTGAAGACCTATTACGGGCTCGATCTGGAAGGCGCTGGCTTGTCCAAGGATGAGCTCCTGGAACAGTGGTTCAACCCTGATCTCGATCCGGATTACCAGGTCCGTCGCTACGCCGAGAAGTACGCTCTGGAGCGCATCAGATGATGCACATCGACGACGTCAACGTGCGGCTCAAGGTCGACTTGAGCTGCTTCATCACGGTCGGCATCTACGCTGGCCCCATCACCCCGGAGGTGATCGCCGAGCACGTCTACGATCTGGTCGTGCGAAGCAAAATGGTGGATCTGATCGACGCGGTCACGATCGACGCCATCACCCTGGACGACAACACCACCATCATTGAGGGCTCGACATGCACGTCCGCTTGAACATGCAGGACTGGAAAATCGCCGAGGAAGGTGCCGACGACACAACTGATCGCCGCCTCTGGACGGTCAACGTCAAGACGGGCCTGTCGAGGATCGACGTCGACGCGAAGTGCCCTGACGGCACCAATCGGGCGCTCTGGGTCGAGATCAACGACGGCAAGCTCGTCGTTCATGCCTACGATCCCGACCACGACGAGCCGGTCAACGTGCGGATCACCAAGACCGGCATCCTCGTCGACAGCGACGACCGCGGCGAGAAGCCCCTGGGCTACGACACCGACCGGTATGAGCGGATGGAGAAGTTCGTCGAGCAGATGGCTCGAATGACGACGCCGGAACAGGAGTTCGACGCGAAGAAGGGCGACGACGGCACGGTCAACGACGACGGCGTCACCTACGACGACGCCGACGAGATGGTTTCGGACTTCAGCGACGACCGACTCTGCGACGAATACAGCGCGTTCATGACGATGGTCAGGCAGGCAAAGGAGCTGGTGGCATGATCGTTTACAACGTCGAACGCGGCTGGTTCCCGATGAAGAACGACGCCGAGACGCACAGACGTGCCCTCGGCCTGAAGCCGGACGCCAACTTCAAGCTGGAGATCAAAACCCGCGAGGAGCTGGCAGCGTTCCTGAACGGCCTGATGGGCCTCAAGGCCGAGGGGCCGCCCGAGGAAGTGGCGCCGGCCGGCGCCATCCTGGAGCCGGAGGTTGCGCCCCCTGAGGTGATCGAGCGCAACTACATCGAAGTGCCGGACTTCGTCCCGCTCTTCCTGGCCCAGGCCCAAGCTAAGGCCGCTGGTAAAGAGATCCGGTGGATACCCCAGCCAACCACGCCATAGCCTCCCGCATGGTGGGAAATCCACGCTTTCGATCATCCGAGGCAAAAGCGACCCACCGGGTCTTTCGGGGCTCACCCATGATCTGCATGACGGTGCCTACTCGGACACCGTCAACGAACACACCATAAGGGCCACCGGCCATCAGTTGGGCTTCTTGCGAGACCATCCCCGGATCTTGAAATTCGGCAGCTGGTCTTCCTTCACCACGCCGGCCTTGATCATCCGAGTCTTCAGATCCTGGTACTCACGGATCAGCTCGTTCTGGTGATCGAGGGCCTTTGCCTCTTTCGCCGCCATCACCGCCTCATGGATAGCCTCGAGCTCGTCCATGCTCTTGTCGGTCAGATCAATGTTGTCCTGCTTCACCATAGGGGAACTCCATGTCCACGAAATACGACGTTACTATAGTCGAGACCCTCATACACACCTTCACCGTCGACGTCGAGCCCGACGAAGATCCGCGTGAAGCTGCTGGTGAGGCCTTCGTTCAGGCGGAGAAGCTCGACGAGCTGGAAAACTACAGCATCGCCACTAGCCACCGCGAGGTCGAGAACACCACCGCCCAGTGAGGACAACAAGATGACCCCGAAAATGAAAGAGATGCTCGTTCGAGGGCTGCTCACCAATCGGCTCTATCCGGCCGGCGCCGAGTACGCCGCAATCAAGGCTTTGAAACGCCGAGGCTGGACCACCGACGAGTGGTCAATCGGACGCGAAACCATCACCACAGATGGTGTCGACGCCCTCGCAGCCAACAGCAAACCAATCGAAATCTTCCAGGCCGACTTCCGTTTCCTGCTGCTCATCAAGGGCCAGCCGGTTGCCGAGGTGCTGCCTGGACAGCACATGAAAATGGAGAAACTCCTTGCAGATACAGGTCTATGAACCCCTGACCGGCGACGTGCTCACTCGAGCAGACGTCGCCAACATGAAGCTCCCCTTCGACCACGGCTGGGACAGCTGGTGGGTCACAAGCCCAACCGGACGCATCCTCGGCCGGCACGACAACTACCAGGCGGCCGAGCTCCAGGCCCGCATCCTGCCTCTGGCAGCGTAACCACCCCCCACAACCTTCTCAATCGCTTCTTCCCGCGCCTCTGAGCGCCACGGCGAAGCCATGCACAAGGACAAGACCATGAAACTGCTCAACACTGCCCGCGCCGAGGACTTCCACTCGGGCGGCCTCACCGAGGCACGCTCGTTCGGCTTCGAGATGAACGCCATCGCCTTCCATGCGGTGATCGACGGCATCTACTCCGACAAGATCCTGGCGCCGGTGCGCGAATACGCCACCAATGCCTACGACGCTCACATCGCCGCCGGGAAGCGCGACGTGCCCTTCATCCTGATGGCGCCATCGACACTCAGCCCGTACTTCATGATCCGCGACTTCGGCCCGGGCATGACCCACGAGGTGGTGCAGAAC
>NZ_RZTF01000314.1:4446-7657 GCF_004023175.1 Mesorhizobium sp. M7A.F.Ca.MR.362.00.0.0 | reverse complement strand
AGGCTGGCGAGCCGGCGCAGCGGGCGGCCGAGGATGCGGCCGATCCGCTGGCGCGGGTTGAGCGTGCGATCCGGCGACTGGAAGACCATCTGCACGTCGCGGCGTTCGGCAAGGTTTCTCTTCTCGACGCGCGGCGCGACCGTCCTGCCGAACAGTTCGACCGATCCGGCGCTGGGCGTCTGCAGGCCGGTGACGATCCTTGCCAGTGTCGACTTGCCGGAACCGGACTCGCCGATCAGCCCGAAGGTTTCGCCCTGGCCGATGTCGAGATCGATGCCGTGCAGCACTGACTGGCTGCCGAAGGCATGACTGATGCCTTTGCAGGCGATCGCGATCCGGCGTTCTTTTGGCAAGCCGGCGTCTTCGCCTTGGGCTGTGGGGTGCGCTGGCATGCCGTCCGTCTCCGCCAGTCTTCCGTCCCGCTTGGTGTAGTTGAGCGCCGGGATCGAGGCGATGAGCGCTTTGGTGTAGGCGTGAGAGGGGTTGTCGAAGACATCGCCCGCAACGCCGCTTTCGACCACGGCTCCCGCCTGCATCACCGCCACCCGGTTGCAGGAGCGGCGGATCATGTGGATGTCGTGGCTGATCAGCAGGATACTGGTTTTGTGATCCTTGCGCAGGTCGGAGAGGATGGCGATGATCTCGGACTGGACGCTGGCGTCGAGCGCCGTCGTCGGCTCATCCAGCACCAGCAGCGACGGGTCGAGCGCAATCGCGATGGCGATGTTTGCGCGCTGCTGCATGCCGCCGGAGAGTTCGTGCGGATAGAGATCCAGCACACGCTCCGGATGGCTGACGCGGACCCGGCCGAGCAGTTCGGTCGCACGCTCGCGCGCCTCGTCGAGGCGAACCGGGCGGTGCCGCATGATCGTCTCGGTGATCTGCCGGCCGATCGTCATGCTTGGATTGAGCGCCGCGCCCGGATGCTGGTAGACGGCCGCGATTTGATTTCCCCTGAGCCGGCGGAGCTGCTCGGCGGAAAGGTCGCGGATTTCGCGGCCCTGGAATTCAAGCGCTGAGGCCGCGATACGGGCGTTCTTCGGCAGATAACGCAGGATGGCGAGCGCCACAGAGCTTTTGCCCGATCCTGACTCGCCGACCAGGCCGAGCGCCTCGCCTTGGCCTATGTGCAGCGACACGCCGCTGACGGCGGGATGCGATCCCTTGCGCCCGTCATAGGCGACGGACAGCTGGTCTACGTTCAGAACCGAGGAGGACATGGGGACTTGAAACCACTTTCTTCCAGCGCCGCCATCGAGGGCAATCGCTTCCGCTTTCGGAGTGCATTATCTCTATAAAATTACTCGGATTAAGCCGGAGCGCAATCTACCTTTCTCGCATCAGCAGAGATTGTCGCGGCTTAGGCAAGCAGCGCGACGGTCTCCGGAGCAGATCTGGAAGGAGGCCGTCATGGCTCGAGACCACATGATCCTCAGCGCATTCTTCTTCAACCCGCAGGGCGATCACCGGATGTCGTGGCGCCATCCCAGGGCGCCGAGGCGGGAGGTGCTGGACTTCGAATTCTACCGCGATCTCGTGCAGGCGGCCGAGCGCGCCAGGATCGACACCATCTTCGTCGCCGACCACGTTTCGATTTGGGATTCGGTCAAGAGCGGCGTCGCCCACTACGCCAATGCCCGCCTCGAACCGCTGACGCTGCTCTCGGCGCTGGCGGGCGTGACCAAGCATATCGGCCTGATCACCACGGCATCGAGTTCCTACAGCGAGCCCTACAATGTGGCGCGCATGTTCGCCTCGCTCGACCACATCAGCAAGGGCAGGGCGTCGTGGAACGTCGTCACCTCGGCGATGGACGAGGAGGCGCGCAATTTCGGCCGCGACGGCAATATCGAACATGCGTTCCGCTACGAGCGTGCGGCCGAATTCCTCGATATCGTCAAAGCGCTGTGGGACAGCTGGGAAGACGAGGCGCTGCTGATCGACAAGGCGTCGGGCTATTTCGCCGACCCCGACAAGGTCCATCCCATCGATCACAAGGGCAAGCACTTCAAGGTCCGCGGCCCGCTCAACGTCTCGCGGCCGCCGCAGGGCCATCCGCTGATCGTCCAGGCGGGCTCCTCGGAGGACGGCAAGAACTTCGCCACCGCCCAGGCCGATGCGCACTTCGCCATCTACAGCACCAAGGAAGATGGCATCAAATACCGTCAGGATATCAACGAGCGGCTGGCCCGCCACGGCAGGCGGCCGGAGAGCTTCAAGATCCTGCCCGGCATCCTGCCTGTTGTCGCCGCCTCCGAAGCAGAAGGCCGGGAAAAGCAGGAATACCTGCAGACCTTGCTGCCGGATCAGGTCGGCATCGACCTTCTGTCCAGCTGGAGCGGGTTGGACCTGTCGCTGTTCCCGCCGGACGGGCCATTGCCGCCGCTGCCGGACGAGAGCACGTTCAACGGCGGACGCACGTCGCTCAACCGGGTCAGGCAATGGGCGAAGCAGAATCTCAGCCTGCGCGAGATCGCCCGCAAACTCGCCAACAGCGGTTCGGTGCCGACCGTCGCCGGCACGCCGGTACAGATCGCCGACCAGTTGCAGGACTGGTTCGTTTCCGGTGCCGCCGACGGCTTCAACTTGATGTTCCCGCTGCTGCCCGAGGACTGGGTGAATTTCGCCGAACAGGTGGTTCCGGAGCTGCAGCGGCGCGGCGTGTTCCCGACCGAATACGCGCCGGGAACGCTGCGCGACCGCTTCGGCCTGGCGCGGCCAGCCAATCGCTTCGCCGAACAACGCGACAATGCGCGCGCGGTGTCCTGACGTCAGGCCGGGAGAACGATCATGACCGTTGCACCAAGATTGCAGCCGCGCGAAGCCACCGCGCCGCAGCTCGTCAATGTCCTGCACAGCCCCAAGCGCGTGCGCGTCAAGTTCGGCGGCCGCACCATCGCCGACAGCCGCAACGTGCTCGTGCTGCGCTCCAACCATTTCCTGCCGATCTATTTCTTCCCGCCGTCAGCGGTCGACCCGTCGGTGCTGAGACCCTCACTGCATCGCGAACCGCACCCGGTCGGTGGCGAAACCGCCTATTGGGATATCGACAGCGGTGACAGGCGCAGCGCCAACGCGGCCTGGGCGTTCGTGTCGACACCGGATGAAAACCTGGCGCCTCTGGCCGGCCGCATCGCCTTCACCTGGAAAGCCGTCGACCAATGGTTCGAGGAGGAAGAGGAAGTCTTCGTCCACGCCCGCGATCCCTACG
>NZ_RZTF01000314.1:0-4436 GCF_004023175.1 Mesorhizobium sp. M7A.F.Ca.MR.362.00.0.0 | reverse complement strand
ATCCCTACGCACGCATCGATGTGCTGCAGAGCTCCAGCCATGTGCAGGTCTGGTTCGACGGCGAGCCGATCGCCGACAGCCACCGCCCGGTTCTGCTGTTCGAGACGCATCTGCCAACGCGTTTTTATCTGCCCGCGGAAGACATCCGGCTGGAGCGGCTGACGGCGTCCGTCACAACGACGCGATGTCCTTACAAGGGCATCGCCTCCTATTGGTCCGGCCTGCTGAGCGACGGCTCGGTGCGCCCTGACATCGCCTGGAGCTACCGGGATCCCATAGAGGAAATGCCCAAGATCAAGGGCCTCATCGCGTTCTATCCGCAGGCCGTCGACCGCATCCATCTCGACGGCGAACCCGTCGCATAGGTTTTCAATCTTCATTTCAAAGCAGGGGTTTGACATGACCAAACGCAGAGATATCGACGCAGTTCGCAACCTGTCGGGGGACATCTGGAATGTCGCCGTCGATGAATATCAGGGCGGCTTTCTCAAGCGCCGCGATCTCCTGAAATATGCAGCACTGCTCGGCCTGACGGGCTTTGCCGCCGCGCAAGGGCTTGGGGGTGCGCGCGCAGCGGGAGCCGGCGGCGGCACGGTGCGTGTCGGGCTCGGCCAGCCGACCAAGGCGATCGATCCGGTTTCGGTCACCGATCCGGCCAGCATCGGGGTGATCAGCCAGGTCGGCGAGTATCTGATCCTCGACGATCCGAAGGATGGTCTGCAGCCGAAGCTGGCTCTGTCCTGGGAAGCAAACGAGACGGCCAGTCGCTGGACCTTCAAATTGCGGCCAGGGGTGAAATTCCACAATGGCCGCGCGGTCACCGCTAGCGATGTTGTGGCGAGCTTCGAGCGGCTGGTCGATCCGGCCAGCGGCTCGTCGGCGCTGTCGGCCTACAAGGGCATCCTGTCCAAGGGCGGCGCCAAGCTGGTCGACGACGAAACCGTCGCCTTCGATCTCGACGGCCCAAACAGCAACTTCCCTTTCTATGTCTCCTCAGACGTCTACAACGCCGTCATCCTGCCGGCCGACTATGCCGGCGATTTCGAGAAGACGTTCAATGGCACCGGCCCGTTCAAGCTGGAATCCTTCCGTCCCAAGCAAGGCGCAAGCTTCGTGCGCAATGAGGACTACTGGGGCGACAAGGCGCTGCCCGACCGGGTCGAGATCAAGTTCTTCGACGACGAGCAGGCGCAGGTGCTGGCGCTGCAGGCCGGCCAGCTCGACGTCATCCCGAGCACGACGCGCCTGGAGCTGGCGATCGAGGGCAATCCCAATTTCAAGCTGCTGAGCGTGCAGGCAAGCTCGCATGACCAGGTGCATCTCAGAACCGACCAGGCGCCGTTCACCGACAAGCGCATCCGCCGCGCGCTGGCGCTCACCATCGACCGCGAGGCCGTGGTCAAGGGCCTGCTGAAGGGCCGCGCCATCGTCGGCAACGACACCCCGTTCGCGCCGATCTTCCCATCGGCCGATCCGTCGGTGCCGCAGCGCAAGCAGGACATTGCGGAAGCCAAGCGGCTGCTCGGCGAGGCGGGTGTGCCGAACGGCTTCGAGGTGACGCTGACCACCGAGCGCGCCTATGACATTCCCGACTATGCGGTGATCATCCAGAACTTCGCCAGGAAGGCCGGCATCGACGTCAAGCTCAACGTCCTGCCGCAGGACGCCTATTACGGCTCGGCGACCTTCGGTAGCTCGCCCTGGCTGGATTCGGTGCTCGGCATCACCGACTACGGCCATCGCGGCACGCCCGACATCTTCCTCAACGCCACGCTGAAGAGTTCGGGAGCCTGGAACGCGGCGCATTTCAACAACCCGGCCTATGATGCGCTGCTGCTCGACTACTCTAAGGCGCGTGATCTGCAGGCACAGCGCCTCGTTGCCGGCAAGATCCAGACCTTGCTGCTCGACGAGACGCCGGCGATCATCAGCTACTTCTCGCAATACAGCCGGATCGTCAGCTCGAAGGTCGAGGGCGTGCGCTTCACCGCGATCTCGCATCTGCTGCTCGACCGCGTTTCCTTCGTCCAGGCATGATCGCGACATGCTGACCGGTCGCATTCTGTCAGCGCGTCTGGGCACACTTGTCCTCACGCTGTGGCTGGTCAGCATCCTGGTGTTCTTCGCCGGGCAGGTCCTGCCCGGCGATGTCGGCCGTGTGATGCTCGGGCCTTTTGCCGATGCGCAGGCGGTGGCGGAACTGAACAAGCGGCTGGGCACCGATCAGCCGGTTCTCGTCCAGTACTGGCTCTGGTTCAGCAAGGCCGTCACCGGTGACTTCGGCACCTCGCTGTCGATGCGCGGGCCGGTGGCGCCCTTCGTGCTGGAAAGCCTCAAGCGCTCCGCCGCCCTTGCCGGCATTATTCTGATTTTTCTCATTCCGCTTGGCGTTGGTGCCGGCGTCGTTGCCGGTCTCAATGCGGGCCGCTTGATCGACCGGCTGATCGTGATGGCAGGCGTCTCCTTCGGCATTGTGCCTGATTTCGTTTCTGGCCTGATGCTGCTCATCGTTTTCGGCCTGTGGCTGAACTGGTTCCCGATCTCCGGTGTTGCGCCCGATGGCGCGGGCTTCTGGACGCATGGCTATTATCTGATCCTGCCGGCGCTGCCGCTGGTGCTGAACCTTGCCGGCTACATCGCCCGGATGACGCGGGCAGGGGTGATCGAGGCAATGGCCGCCGATTATACGCGCACCGCCGTCCTGAAAGGGCTCGAGCGGCGCGAGATCATCTTTCGGCACGTGCTGCGCAACGCGCTGACGCCGACCATCGCGGTGCTGGCGACGCAGACCGGCTACATGCTTGGCGGGCTGGTGGTGATCGAGGCGCTGTTCGGCATCCAGGGGCTTGGCAATCTGGTTCTGAATGCGGCCAAGGCACGCGATTTCCCGATGCTCGAGGCCGGCGTGCTGGTGATGGCGGCAATCTTCGTGCTGTCGGCGGCGGCCGGCGACCTCGTACTGGCGCTGCTCGATCCGCGGCAACGCCGCCGGACCTCGCCATGACAGATCTGGCGGAGTTTCCCGCACCACCGCGCTCCGTGGCCGGCTTTCCGGCAGTGCGCCGGATCCGCAGTGCTTTCGCCGGATTGCCGCCGTCGGTCGTGGTCGGATCGCTGCTGCTTCTGTTCTGCGTCGTGTGCGCCATAGCAGGCAACCTCTTCGTTCCCTACGATCCCTATGCCGAGGATTTCCTGGCGATGCTGACGCCGCCCGACGCGCTGCACTGGTTCGGGACCGATCAGCTCGGCCGCGACGTGCTGTCGCGCATAGTCGTCGGATCGCGCGACATCCTGCTGGTTGCGCTGCTGGCGACGCTGGCCGGCGTTGCCGCCGGCAGCATCATCGGGTTGGTGCTCGGCTATTTCGACGGCCTGGTCGATGCCATCGGCGCGCGGCTGCTCGATACGCTGATGGCGTTTCCGTTCATCGTTCTCGTCACCATGACGCTGGTGGCCATCGGCCCATCCAATCTAACGGTCATCCTGGTGATCGGCATCGCCTACGCGCCGCTGGTGGCGCGCACCGTCCGCGCCGCCGTGCGCGAGCAGAAGGAGCGCGACTATGTCAGCGCTGCGCGGCTTGGCGGCGAGGGCCCGCTCGCCATCATGTTTCTGGAGATACTGCCCAACATCAGGGAAACGATCTTGATCGAGCTGGTCACAAGGCTGGGCTACGCGTTCTTTTCGATCGCGACGCTGAGCTTTCTCGGCCTCGGCATCCAGCCGCCATCGGCCGACTGGGGACTGGCCGTCGCCGACGGCTACGGCTTCCTGACCGGGGGCAAATGGTGGATCGTCGTCTTCAATTCCGCGGCAATCGTCTCACTGGTCATGGCGACCAACCTGATCGCGCAAGGCATCGGCGCGTTTGAAAATAGCGATGCATGAGCCTGGATTGGGCGCGTCGAAAAATCTCTTTTGCATTGAAGCCTGACGCGCATCCTTATATCGCATGGCTATGAAGAAAATCGGTTTCCTGTCGTTCGGGCACTGGACGCCCTCGTCGCAATCGCAAGTGCGCTCGGCTTCGGACGCGCTTTTGCAATCCATCGACCTCGCCGTCGCCGCCGAGCAACTGGGCGCGGACGGGGCCTATTTTCGCGTGCATCATTTCGCCCGCCAGCTCGCTTCGCCGTTCCCGCTGCTGGCAGCCGTCGGCGCCAAGACCAGCCGCATCGAGATCGGCACCGCCGTCATCGACATGCGCTACGAGAACCCGCTCTACATGGCCGAGGACGCCGGTGCTGCCGACATCATCGCCGGCGGCCGCCTGCAGCTCGGCATCAGCCGCGGCTCGCCCGAGCAGGTGATCGATGGCTGGCGCCATTTCGGCTACGCGCCGCCGGAAGGGCATAGCGACGCCGACATGGCAAGGCACCACGCCGAGGTCTTCCTCGAGACGCTGCGCGGCGAGGGGTTCGCCCAGCCCAATCCAC
>NZ_RZTF01000313.1:0-7713 GCF_004023175.1 Mesorhizobium sp. M7A.F.Ca.MR.362.00.0.0 | reverse complement strand
GATGGCATGCGTCGGTGCACCGTCATCTTGACGTCTTCGCTTCTGTCTGGCGCGGATTCACCTTCGCGCCGCCTCGTCATGTGGAGCTCCAGCCTCGGCAAACGGCATTCTGCTCGGCAGCCGCCGGAAAAATGCGGACGCCGAGCCGATCGCGCTGGTCAAGCCGCTAAGACGTGCAGGCTAGCGCTAAAACCGAAGGATGACCGAGGGCCCGCGTCTGCGATAGCACCGGACGCGACGGCGACCATGCCGCCAATAACTACGGCAGACCCGTCTCCATCGCCGCCCGTGCCGGCGCCGGCGCCAGCCCCGATCCCAGTCCCGATCCCGGTCCCTATCCCAGTCCCGATCCCAGCGTCGATGGTCGACCGGCTGCACCTCCGCATGTGCACCATCGTCGAAGGCCTCTGTTTGTGACGCCTCTATTTCATCGAGAATGCCGTTTCCGGCGCCTGGAACACCGGCTACTGCTTCGATCGGGCGAATTGCCCCTGCAAGGGCTGCTGCCCCGGCAATGCCAAACATTGCTGTCAAGAAGGATCGCCGATCCATAGTAAACCTCCCAACGTTGCATAAGCTGAACGGAGCGCTCGCTTGCCGAATGAGCAGGCCCGCGCGTGGTGAAGATAGAGGATTCGCCAGCCGCCGAAGCGGCTTGCGAATCCTATCAGCGCAGGAAGGGACGTTGCTGCGCCGATCGACGACATGTCAGCCAAGGACTATTCCCATCACCAGAAAGGTGACGGCCGTCGCGAAAATCGGTGCGAGCAACCAGCGCGCTTGGCCAACACTTTTGTCCATCTGTTTCTCCGAATTCGGGAGACAAACAGCCATGAACAGAGAGCCGTTCCCGTCGGTAAGACCAATGCGCTCGCGGACCGGACTTAAGTCGCACTTCTCATCCGACCGAAGCCCAATCGGAGGAACATTTTCATTTGGCTCAAGTTCAGTTGCCTTCAGCGTTGGACGATCTTGTCATGCTGACTCGCAAGGAGAAACAATATGAAAATGCACCTAACGGGCGCCGCAGCGGCGCTATTGCTGTTGGCCGGAGTCGGCGCCGTTGCCGCTCAGGACGTTGTCATTCAGCCTGAACAGGACACCGTCATCCGCGAGTATGTGAAGAAGCAGCCCCTCGCTTCGGTCAAGGTTCCCGGTGTGGAACTGAATATTGGTAGCGCGTTGCCGGAAACGGTCGAGCTTCATGAGATCCCCGATGTCCAATACCGCTACGTGGTGGTCGACAACCGCACGGTCCTGGTGGATCCGGGCACCCGCAAGATCATCAAGGTCTACGACTGAATTTCGAACGGTCCCAAACCCGCCGCCAGCCATGGCGGCGGGTCGCACATGTCAGGTTCCAAACAGGACGAGTGAAGATGACAAGCAAAGCTGTGAGATCCCCTGCTTTGGGCGTTCGCCTGGCCGATCTCCAAGCCAGAATGCGCAATGCGCGGGTGACGGATGCCGAAATGAAAACCTTTCAAAAGGTCGCGGCCATCATGGAAGATCGTCATGGCCGGATCGATGCCGACGACCTGATTGCGGCGTCGTTCCTCGCCGATCCGGTGCAGGAGCGACGGACGCCTTGAGGGGCATGCCGACAACCAGCAGACTTTTTGATTCCCCGTACCGGGAAAGCGCGCCGAAAGTCTCAGCCGAATCCGCACTTTTGCTCCGGCCTATTCCGCTTTCGCGGAAGTTTCGAGCGACCTGCGATGTGCAATGTTGCTAATGCGGCGGTACGAGCCGCCCTGGTTGACGCGGGCGCCCGAGCCATCCCAACAATGCGCCCCCCCGTCCGCGTCGACCACGGCAGCCGCCCAGCGCTGTCTTCCCTCGCGAACTCCTCAAGCCGGCCTGCCTGATGCGGCCTGCGGCGACGGTCGGGCTTCAGCCGCCGACAAGCGCCTTTGTGGTCACCAGATTGACACCGGCCTCCGCGAATTCGCCATTGTGCCTGGTGATGACCTGTTCGGCACTCTCGCTGGCATTGTCCAGCGTGCTGTGCGCATCGGACACCACGATCACGCCGAGCCCTCTGGCGATCGCGCCCTTGACCGTCGCGGCCACGCAAAAATCGGTCTGTGCGCCCAAGAGCACGACAGCACCCGCACCTTGCCCGGCCACCCAGTCGCCGAAGGCGGGATTGCTGAATGCATCGCGCACCGATTTGGCAAAGGTCGGCTCGTCCGCCGCCTGGCCGAGCGCGGGCCAAACCGGCCAGCCCGGCTCATCCGGTGCCAACGGATCGCCATCGGGTCCGTCATGCCTGATAAAAGCGACCTTGCGCCCGCCGCGCCGCGCCCAATCGATCACCGCCTTGGTGCGCTCGACAATGCCTGGCGCATCATGGATCGGCGGCTCGTGCACACCGTCGAACATGCCGGTCTGGAGATCGATGACAATGAGCGGCGCGTTGTCCGGGAGGCTGGGAGCTGACATGGTTTTTCATAGCACGGCGGACAATGCGATCAAGGTTCCGTTCACTCCGGCGCGCCGGCAAACAGCACGATGCTGTCGCCGCCGGCGGCCGGCCAATCCCTGATGGTGCGGTCGTTGCCGCCGGTCAGCACCGTGCCATCGGCGGTGAAGGCCACCGCGTAGATCGGGCCGGTCCGGCTATCGAACATCGCGATCTGGTTGCCGGTGTCCATGTCCCACAGCCGCGCCGTGCCGTCGAGCGAGCCGGAGACCAGGCGCTGGCCGTCGGCCGACAGCGCCAATGCGTAGACAGTGCCTTCGTGGCCTTCAAAGCGGCGCGCTTCGCGGCCGCTGTCTAGATCCCAGAGCTTGATCGTGTAATCGCCACTGCCGGTGACCAGATGATGCCCGTCGGCGGTGAACGCGGCGCCATATGTGCCTCGCTCATGCCCGTGCCAACTTCGTAATTGCTTGCCGCTTTCAATGTCCCAAAGTTTCAGTGTGCCGTCTATGCTGCCGCTGAGGGCTTGCCTGCCATCGGGCGAGACGGCGACGGCGCTGACCGACCAGCCGTTCCCGCTCATGGCGTGCAGCACAGCGCCCTTCTTGAGATCCCAGACGATGACATTGCCCGTGTCGTGCCCGCTGATGGCATGTATGCCGTCCGGGCTGATCGCCAGCTTTCTGACGCCGCCATTGCCGCCCGAGGAGAAGACATGCAGCACCGCGCCGTCGGAAAGTTTGCGCTGCACGATCTCGCCGTCGTCGCCGGCCGTCAGCGCGCTGACGCCGTCGGGCATGAACAGCGCCGTGCGGGCCATATCCTTGTGCACGCCGAGAGTGCGGATCAGCTGCTTGGCGGCGATGTCCCACAGCTTGATCGTGTGATCGGTGCTGGCGCTCATGATCGAGTGCCCGTCGGGCGCCACCGCCAGCCAGACGACCGAGTCGCGGTGGCCCTCGGGCTGCGTCGGTAGCGGCGGCGGAGCCGGCGGCAATGGCGCCACGATGGGCGGCGGAATGACCGCGACCTCCGGCGGCGCCGGAGGCGCGGGCGCGGTCGGCGGCACTAGCGTTGGCGGGGTCGGTTGCACCAGCGCCGGCGGCGTCAGTGGGACCGGTGCCGCAGGCGGATTGGCGGCCTCCGGCGGCGAAGCAGCTTCTGCTGGTGCAGGCGGTGGGGCTGCCGGCTCTGAGGCCGGCGCGCTGGCGACATCCTGCCCCTTGGGTTCGTTGGCCTTCGGCTCGCCAGGGTTGGGTTCGTCGGCCTTCGGTTCGACGGGCTCGCTGGCTATGTCGCCGCCCTCATGCCAAGGGCCGAACCGGTCGGCGGCCAGTGCGGCGACCACGACCAATGGCAGGACGAGAAAGACTCTGCGCAGGCCGGGCCTGCCAGCGTCCTGCATCTCCGCCGCGCGACCAAACAGCGGCGCGCCCGCTGGTTGGCCCGACCGGTCCGGCAAGAGGCCGGCCCAAAACAGCCCTGCACCAAGCAGGCAGGCGAACGCCGCCACCAGGAACCCCGCCAGCCGTAACGAGGCTGGATCCATCGGCGGGCCTGAAAAGCCGCGCCAGAGGAAAGCCTCGCCGATTGCCGGCCAATAGATCCGCGCCAGGCAGCCTACGGCGACAACGACCAGGGCAAGCGCGAGCAATCTGTCGGCACCCTTGTTCATTGAAACCCCTCGGGCGTTGTTGCGGCCCTCACCATGTGACGGTTGCCCCGCATGTCGACGTCGAGACTATCAGCCGCAAGCTCGTGTCGCCAAGAGCCCGTGTGGACGCCCGGCTTGGTTGACACATCTTGCGTATCTGCCATTCTCGCGTAGGGATGAGGAGAGATTACCATGAAGAAGACTTACGCGAAGCCGGCTCTCGTCAAGAAGGGCAAGCTTTCAGCCGTCACGGCAAACGGCTCGACCAGCGCCACGATATAATCTGGCACACTCTTGGCCGAATCGTGCCTGGCGCTGGAGCAATTCCAGAAAAAGCACCGAAGGCATTCGATCCGGAATGGCGTAAACAAAGAATTGGAGGGCGGGCGCCTTGCCGCTCCTCCTTGGATTTATTGCAGTTTTACCGATTTCAGCCGCATGGTTGACAGATGGCCGCAGTCTGGCATCATCGGATCGGGATTTTAGGAGAGTCTGATATGAAAAAGATCTATGTGAAGCCATCGTTCTTGAAAAAAGGCCGGTTGTCGGCGGTCACTGCGGCCAACGGCGCCTCGATTGTTCTGCCGGAACCAGGCTGACCGTAAACGTAACCTGAATGCAGCGGGGCGAAATTTCGCTCCGCTTTGGCATGCCTAAATCTCAGCGCGTTAGGACCAGATCGTCCACGACCATTTGCCAATAGCGTTTCGTCGACAGGCGAACACGCGTTACAGCTTTGAGCATCGGGGCGTAGTGCAGCGGCGTGAGCGCCGACAGCGTGATCTGATCGCTTGAGATCAGTTGCTCGCCAAGCCAGCTTTCGATCAGCGCCACCTCCCCTTCCGACGCCAGCCAGGCGGCGCTCAGCATGACCGAGTGAAAGCCGAACGGCCGTTCGCAGCTGAATTCGGCCGGCAGCCCGCTGCTGGTGTAGAGCACATAGTCGCCGGAAACATTGCCATTGACATAGCCCTGGCTATCCTTGGTGAAGTCGCGGGCCATCGCATTCAGGTTGCGCCACGCCAATCCGGCATGGCCAGCCGGAATTTTCCTGAGGCTGCGCGACGTCACATCGTCGAAATCGATCGTTTCGAGAGCGGCATCAGTGTCGATGCCGGCGCGTTGCGGCGACAGCAGGCCGAGATCCGCCGAGTAGGGCGACAGCGTCAGCCGCCGCTCCAAGCCGCCGCCGCTGACGCTGACCGTGTCGGCTTCTTCAGCCAGGTCGAAGCTGAAGACGGCACCCGGGGCCAGTGCCCGCGTCTCCAGGACGTGCCCGTTCCCTGACATGGAGAGGGTCGCTGGTCCATCGCCGGCAACGCGCCCGCTGACGCGGCGCGGCGGTGCCAGACCGACCGGCAGCAGCATCTCCTGCGATACCATCCCGGCCGGCGAACCCGGCAGCGGCATGAAGCGTCGGGACTGAATGTCATTTTCGCTTTTCGCCTGCCAGCCGGGCGGCACCGAAACCACAAAGCGCCAGTTGCCCGGCTTGCGGATCACGGCCTTTCTGCTTTTCACCGACATGGGAAAATTGGCAAAGCCGGCATTGTTGGTGCGCGCGGATGCGGCGAGCTTGCCCGCTTCGTCATACAGCCGCACCATGATCCCGGCCATCGGCCGGTCTCCGGCGCCGTATTTGCCGTCGCGATCGACATCGAAATAGACGAAGGATGAGTAATTGAGCATACCCCCGCGGGCATTCCAATCGGTACGGACGGCATAGTCGGCAGCCGGATTGGTCTGCCGCCGTCCCTTGCGACGGCTGCGCTTCCGCCACAGCAGCCAGGACATGACAGCAGCCGCAAGCACCACAATGGCGGCGGCCAATATCGAGACAGCGCCCAAGTCAGGCATGGAGCCTCGATCCACAAATCTCCTGGGGGGTTGCGTTCACGGGCGATCCGGCTGCGTTGGAGTACTTTGCCGACAGGTTATTGCATGTCGGCCAAAAGCGAACCCGGATTGGGACAGCAACATGCATCGAGACAAAAGACTTTAAGCGCGTTGCAGGGAGCCGTTCAAGCGCGACGCAATGAAAGCAGTCGCCTACTTCAATTCCACCCACACCGGCGCATGGTCGCTGGCGCCGTCCTCGCCGCGCACGTCGCGGTCGATGCCGGCGGAGGTCAGGCGGCGTGCCAGTTTCTTCGACAGCAGGATGTGATCGAGCCGGAGGCCGGCATCGCGCGGCCAGCGGTTGCGGCGATAGTCCCAGAATGTGTAAAGCGTTTCCTTCGGATGCTTCTTGCGCAGGGCGTCAAGCCAACCCTGATCGAGCAGGCGCTGGAACGACGCCCGGCTTTCCGGCTGCACCAGCGCGTTGTCGTCATAGGAGCGGGTGGCGTAGATATCGCGCGGCTCGGGCACGATGTTGTAGTCGCCGGCTAGCACCACCGGCAGGCCGGTGTCGAGCAACTGTTCGGCATGCACCTCCAGCCGCGCGTGCCAGGCGAGCTTGTAGGCGAATTTCGGGCCGGGCTGAGGATTGCCGTTCGGCGCATAGAGACAAGCGACGATGATGCCGTTCACCGCCGCCTCGATATAACGGCTCTGCCTGTCGGCATCATCGCCGGGCAAGGCATCGCGGGTCAGCACTGGCTCGGCGCCCCGTGCCAGGATGGCAACACCGTTCCACGTCGGCTCGCCCTTCCACACCGCGCCATAGCCGGCCGCCGCCAATGCCGAGCGTGGAAACTGCATGTCGCGCGCCTTCAGCTCCTGCAGGCAGGCGACATCGGGCTTTGCCACAGCCAGCCATCCCAGCAGGTTTTCAAGCCGGCTGTTGATGTTGTTGATGTTGAAGGAGGCGATCTTCATCGCTTCAGGAAGCGATCCGACCCGACCACGCCTTGACCGTCTCGGCCAGCGTCTTCAGATGGTCGGCCGCCGAAAATCCCGAGATGCTCTTGCGAGGCTTGAGATCGTGGTCGCCGTCCTCCAGCCAGATGACCTCGATGCGATCGGAAAGGTCATAAGTCGCAACCTCGTCCCTGGTGCCGAACTCGTCGCGGGTACCTTGGAAGATCAGCGTCGGCGTCTTCAGATCGGCAAGGTGTTTGGTGCGCAATTGCTCGGGCTTGGCCGGCGGATGGAAGGGATAGCCGAGGCAGACCAGCCCTGAAATCTCGCCCTTGGCAAACATCTCGTCCGCGACCATGGAGGCGACGCGCCCACCCATCGACTTGCCGCCGATGATCAGCGGTCCCGTCACGCCCTTTGCCCTGAGGTCGGCTGTCGCCTTGATATATTCCGGGTTGACCGTCTCGGCCCGCGGCGGCGGTTTGCGGTGGCCGTAGCGGCGGGCAGCCATGTAGTGGAATTCAAAGCGTGCGACCTGTAAGCCGGCCGCGGCCAGCGCCTTGGCGGTGGCGGTCATCGAAGGCGAATCCATCGACGCGCCGGCGCCATGGGCGAGCAGGATGGTGATGGCAGCGGTGTCGGGACCGTCGAAGAGGAAGGTGGTCATGGTGTGATGTCCGGCGCGACGGCGACGCTGCTGATCTCCCCCCTCGTGGGGGAGATGCCCGGCAGGGCAGAGGGGGGCGTGAAGGAATGCCAGTCTTCGGTCCGGCTTGCGTGCGGGAACACGCCCCAAAATTGGCCGATCTGTTGGCGGGACAGCGCCCCCCTC
>NZ_RZTF01000312.1:1759-7734 GCF_004023175.1 Mesorhizobium sp. M7A.F.Ca.MR.362.00.0.0 | reverse complement strand
AATGTCACGGGCATCGTCGACCGGCTGGTTTCGGAAGGACTTGTTGCCCGCGCGCGGCGCAATGGCGACCGCCGCACGTCGATGGTACGGCTGACCGAGGAAGGCACGCAGGCCTTCGCCACAATCGCCGCGGCGCATGAAGGCTGGATCGGCGAATTGCTGGGTAAGGTCAGCGAGGACGACGCGCGCCGGCTGACCGGCATGCTGACCTCGTTTCGCAGCAACTGGGAGGGACGCGAATGACCGCAATGGCCGGGCGCAAGCCGAAGCATTTCCTGTGGGAGGTCGAGGGCAGGATCGCCAAGGTCCGGCTCGACCGGCCGGAGCGCAAGAACCCGCTGACCTTCGACAGCTATGCCGAGCTCCGCGACACGTTCCGCGACCTCGTCTATGCCGACGATGTCGACGCCGTGGTGTTCCTCTCCAATGGCGGCAATTTCTGCTCCGGCGGCGATGTCCACGACATCATCGGCCCGCTGGTCAAGATGGACATGAAGGAGCTCTTGGCCTTCACCCGCATGACCGGCGATTTCGTCAAGGCGATGCTGAATTGCGGCAAGCCGATCATTGCTGCGGTCGACGGTGTCGCGGTCGGCGCCGGCGCCATTATTGCGATGAGCTCCGATATCCGCATCGCCACGCCGGAAGCCAAGACCGCGTTCCTGTTCACCCGCGTAGGCCTCGCCGGCTGCGACATGGGCGCCTGCGCGATCCTGCCGCGCATCATCGGCCAGGGCCGCGCCGCCGAACTGCTCTACACCGGCCGCACCATGATGGCTGATGAAGGCGAACGCTGGGGGTTTTATAACCGGCTGGTCGATGCCGCCTTGCTGGAGGCCGACGCGCTCAACATGGCGGCGCGCATCGTCTCCGGCCCGACCTTTGCGCACGGCATCACCAAGACGCAGCTCAACCAGGAATGGTCGATGGGTCTCGACCAGGCGATCGAGGCGGAAGCGCAGGCGCAAGCGATCTGCATGCAGACCCGCGACTTCGAGCGCGCCTACAAGGCGTTCGTGGCCAAGGAAAAGCCGGTGTTCGAGGGAGATTGAGGATGATGCATTCCGTGGAGACGTCGGCGGGACAGCGCCCCCCTCTGTCCTACCGGCGCCGTAGAGCGCAGGGCCTGGAGAATAGCGGTGGAAGCACCCATGCCTGACCGCTCCTTCCTCTCCTGGCCGTTCTTCGAAGACCGCCATCGTCAGCTCGCCGAGCGCCTCGATGCATGGTGCGCGAAAAACCTGCCCGTCTCCCACCATGACGTCGACGCCGCCTGCCGCGAGCTGGTCAGCAAGCTCGGGCGAGACGGCTGGCTGAAGCCGACGGCGATCGACCCAGACAATCCTGGCCCCCTCGACGTCCGCACTTTGTGTATCACGCGCGAGACACTCGCCCGTCATGACGGGTTGGCCGATTTCGCCTTCGCCATGCAGGGGCTTGGCACCGGCGCGCTCAGCCTGTTCGGTACGCCGGAGCAGCAGCAATGGCTTTCGAAGACACGTGCCGGCAAGGCGATATCAGCCTTTGCCCTGTCGGAACCGCGCTCGGGATCGGATGTCGCCAACACGGAAATGACGGCGACCCGCGACGGCGACAATTACGTTCTGTCGGGTGAAAAGACCTGGATCTCCAATGGCGGCATCGCCGACCTCTATGTCGTCTTTGCCCGCACCGGCGAGGCGCCGGGCGCCAAGGGGCTTTCCGCCTTCCTCGTGCCTGGCGACGCCAGGGGCCTTGGCATCGCGGAACGGCTGGAAGTGATCGCGCCGCACCCGCTGGCGCGCCTGTCTTTCGATCAGGTCCGCCTGCCCGTCGCCGCGCGGATCGGCAAGCCCGGCGACGGCTTCCGTATCGCCATGTCGGTGCTCGACGTGTTCCGCTCGACCGTTGGTGCGGCGGCACTTGGCTTTGCTCGCCGCGGACTGGATGAAAGCATCAAACGGGTGTCCGAACGCAAACTGTTCGGCGCGCCAATGGCCGAACTGCAGATGGTGCAGGGTCATATCGCCGAGATGACGCTGGACGTCGATGCCGCGGCGCTGCTGGTCTACCGTGCCGCCTGGACCAAGGACATGGGCGCGCCCCGCGTCACCCGCGAGGCGGCGATGGCCAAGCTGTTTGCCACCGACAAGGCGCAAGAGGTCATCGACAAGGCCGTGCAGTTGCATGGCGGCGACGGTGTCCGCAAGGGCCATATCGTCGAAAGCCTGTATCGCGAGATCCGCGCGCTGCGCATCTACGAGGGTGCCTCCGACGTGCAGAAAGTGGTGATCGCGCGGCAAGTGATGGGCGCGGCCTGACGGCAGAGATTTTGACGAGCGTTCGACTTTGAAAATTGGGTTTTGGAATACCGGGAGGTTTTGAATGCACAGGATTCTGCAGCCCGAAGGCTGGGCAAAACCTGTCGGCTACGCCAATGGCGTCGCGGCACGCGGGCAGCTCGTCTTCGTCGGCGGACAGGTCGGCTGGAACGGGCAATGCCAGTTCGAGACCGACGATTTTGTCGGCCAGGTGCGGCAAACGCTCGAAAACATCGTCGCGGTGCTGGCCGAGGCGGGCGCGGGGCCTCAGCACATCACCTCGATGACCTGGTATTTCACCAACAAGGCCGAGTATTTGGCCAACCTCAGGGGCGTCGGCGAGGCCTATCGCGAGGTCATCGGCCGTCATTTTCCAGCGATGGCCGCCATGCAGGTGGTCGCGCTGGTCGAGGATCGGGCCAAGGTGGAGATTCAGGCGATCGCCGTCATCCCGGAATAGGGAGTTCGTTCGTCCGGAGTAAACGCCCCTCGCTTCGTCATCCACGGGCGGAGCAAGGAGCGAAGCGACGCGGCGCAGACCCGAGGATCCATGCCGGGACCTCAAAGCGTTGCAGCAATGCATGGTTCTGCTCCGTCGCACTTGCTGGCCGATGTCGCGGCATGGATCCTCGGGTCTCCGCGACGGAGCTTCGCTCCTGCTCCGCCCGTGGATGACGAAGTTGGGGAGGCTTCGGCAAATTCCGAATGCTCTACCTAAACTGATGATGAAATCCCTGACCGCCAACAGGCAGCCGCTTCCCGGAGCAAAGCTACTATGCGCGAAGGCCCGCCTGTCTCAAAATCGGCAGCACGTGATCGCAGAAATAGGGCAGCTCCCTGGCGTAGTTGACGAAGGACAGCGCGATGCCCTGATAGCCATGCCCGGCAATGGCGGCCATGTCGGCAGCGATCGTTTCCGGCGTTCCGATCAGCGGGTAGGTGCCGGCGCCGCCGGCGAAGCGTTGCCGGTAGCGGTCATAGGCGTGCGGGTCGTGCGACTGCGAGAATTCCTTCTTGCCGGCCATGTGAGCATCGACCGCATCGTGGTCGGCCATATCGACCGCATAGCTGTTATAATAGGCCTGCGCCTCTTCCATCGTCGGGCGGCAGACGACATGCGCAACCGTGTAGACGCCGACGTCGCGGCCTGCCTTGTCGGCCCGTTCGCGGATATCGGCGACATGCTTGCCGGCATCGCCCATTTCGGAAAAGGTCGTGAACAGATAGTCGCATCGGGCGGCGGCGAAATCGCGGCCCGGCCCACCGAAGGCGGCGTTCATGGTCACCGGGCGCGGAACCTGCAGACTGGCCGGCCGGCTGACGGCTTCCTTGAGGCGGTAATAGGTGCCCTCATAGTCGAGCGGCTCGGCCGAGGCATAAAGCTTTTCCAGGATTTCGATCCATTCGGCCGCCTGATCGTAGCCCTTCTCGACCAAAGGCGTGCCAAACATGCCGAATTCCTTCGGGTTCCAGCCGCAGACGATGTTCAAGCCCGCGCGGCCCTGGCTGATATGGTCGACCGTCGCCAGCGCCTTGGCGGCATAGAGCGGATGCACCAGCGGCACATGCACGGTCATGAACAGCCCGATCTGCTCGGTGGCCATGGCAAGAGCCGCCGCCCAGGTGAAGGTCTCGAACGACCATTCCCGCACCTTGTTGCGGCCGCCAAAACCGCGCCAGCGCGCAATCGGCAGCATGAACTCCAGCCCGGCGCGGTCGGCGATCTGGGCCGCGGTCACATTGTCCTGCCAGTTCGCCGTCCAGCGTTCCGGAACGTCTGTGATAGCAAGGCCGCCATCGGCATTGGTCGAAAAGACGCCAAGCTTCAGTCTGTTCGGGCCGTGCAAAGGGTGTGGTTTGTTCATGTCGCGACCTCCCGGCGAGAGAGCACACGCTAGGCCCGCGCGGAGATATTTCAAGCCTGAAATAGCTTCGGGTCGCCATCGCTCGCGGGTATCGGTTCCAGCGGGCCGCATGGTGTCCGCCACGCAACCGACACCGCAGCTTTTTAAGCTTAAAACTTTCGCCTTGAAAAGCGCCGCACTTTGGATAAGCATTCCACAGTCGATGGCGATTGCCTTGCCGGACGGGCTTGCCGGCCAGTCCATCGTGCAGACCAGTCCATCGTGCCGGCCAGTCCATCGTGGGTGCTCCGGGTGGGAGTCTCAGTTCTTGTCGTTCATACTGTCCCAGTCATCATCCAATGCGCGCCATGCCTTCGATGAAGTGCGCGCGCAGATCCGCCATCTGCAACAAAAAACGTCGCCAACCATGGCCGCATTGGTCGCTGCCATGAATTGACGCCCTGCGGTGCGGGGCGGCAAAACCGTGCGGGAGCAACCCGCCCGATCAACAACAGAGGGAACACAAATGAGCTTCACACGTCGCAAATTGCTTCTTCTCGCCGCCGCCATCGGCATTGCCGCCGGCCCCGCCACCGCTTATGCCGCCGATGTGCTCAATGTCGGCGCCTACCCGACCAATCCACCCTTCGAGTACAAGAACGAGAGCGGCACTTTCGAAGGCTTTGAAGTCGACATCGTCAACGAAGCCGCCAAGCGCATCGGCATGACCACCGACATCGCCGATCTCGGCTTCCAGGCGCTGTTTGCCGCCACCACTTCGAAGCGCATCGACGTCGCCATCTCGTCGATCACCATCACGGCGGAGCGGTTGAAGTCACAGTCGTTCACGCAGCCCTATTATGATTCAGACATGGGCATCGCCACCAAGGCCGACAGCCCGATCAAGGCCGAGGCCGACCTCAAGGGCAAGATCGTTGGCGTGCTGTCCGGCTCGACCGGCGAAACCTGGGTCAAGGCGCATCAGGAAGCCGGCGGCTTCAGCGACGTGAAGGGCTACGACACGCAGCAGAACCTGCTGCTCGACCTCAGCGCCGGCCGCGTCGATGCGGCCGTCAGCGACATTCCGGGCATGGAGTATTCCTTCACCAAGATGAAGGACCTGGTCGTCAAGGAGCGCATCAAGACCGGTGAGCAATACGGCCTGATGATGACCAAGGACCATCCGCTGCTCGGCAAGCTGAACGATGCGCTGAGCGCGATGAAGAAGGACGGCACGCTGGCCGCGATCCACAAGAAGTGGTTCGGCAGCGACGCGCCCGCCGACTCTTCGACCATGAAGGAAATGCCGCTGCCGAAGGCCTGAGCTGAAAGCTGCGCTGACATCGTGCCGGCTTTCCAGGCCGGCACGATTCATTTCACGCTCCAGCGCCGGCTTCCGCGCCGACCGCCTCGCCATCTGCGAGGCATATTGGTTTTAACCTGAGCATGATTGCTCTCGGGTTCGGGAACGCTCCCATGTCGCTGCTGGATACCTTCTTTAACCCCGACGTCATCATGTCCAGCCTGCCGGCGCTGCTGCGCGGCTTCCTGAACACGCTGCTGCTCGGCATTTTGAGCATCGGCATCGGGATCCCCATCGGCCTGGGGATCAGCCTGGTGCGGCTCTATGCGCCGAAGCCGCTGCGCTGGCTCGCGGTCGGCTACACCGACATCTTCCGCGCCCTGCCGGTGCTGGTCGTGCTGATCCTGATCTACTACGCGCTGCCCTTCCTCGGCATACGCCTGTCGTCCTGGGCCTCGGCGGTGACGGCCTTCGCCTTCATCATGTCGGCTTACTCGGCAGAAGTGTTCCGCTCCGGCATCGAAAGCA
>NZ_RZTF01000312.1:667-1749 GCF_004023175.1 Mesorhizobium sp. M7A.F.Ca.MR.362.00.0.0 | reverse complement strand
GCGCAAAGTGGTGCTGCCCCAAGCGATCCGCGTCGTCATCCCGCCGATGACCAGCAACTGCGTTTCGATGTTCAAGGACACCTCGCTCGCCTCGACCGTGGCGCTGCCGGAACTCTTGAAGGAAGCGACCAACGCGCAGTCGCTTTACGCCAACCCCTCGCCGCTGATCGGCGCAGCCCTTGTCTATCTCATCTTTCTCTGGCCGATGGTCCGCCTCGTCAGCCTGCTTGAAGAGCGCTTCAAGACCGAAAAGAAGCGCTGACCTCGTCAACCGATCCCACCCCGCCCAAGTCCTCCGCAGGAGCCTACCCCGTGAACAAGCATCAAACCGACAATGCGAATGCCACCGCGTTCCCCGTCGACGCCATCCGCGCCATGTTTCCGGCCTTGCAGCAGGCCGGCGACTTCATCTTTTTGGACAATGCCGCCGGCGCGCAGATCCCGCAGAGCGTGCTCGATGCGGTGACCAACCATCTGGTTTCGCACAATGTGCAGCGTGGCGGCCGCTATGGCCGCAGCGTCACCGTCGACCAGTCGGTCGCCGATGCGCGCACAAGCGTCGCGCTGCTGATCAATGCCTATAGCCCGGCGGAAATCTGCTTCGGCATGAACGCCACCTCGTTCATCCGCCTGGTCAGCCTCGGCATCGGCCAGATGCTGCAGGAGCGCGACGAGATCGTCATCACCGACATGGACCATGACGCCAACATCGCGACCTGGCTGGCTCTGGAGTCCGCCGGTGCAAAGTTCAAATGGTGGCGCATGCGCGAGGACGGCAATCTGCATGTCGACGATCTGCGCCCGCTGGTTTCCGACCGTACCCGCCTCGTCGCCTGCACGGTCACCGCGCATTCGATCGGCTCGATCGTCGATGTCGCTTCGGTGGCAGAGATCGCGCACGCGGTCGGCGCCGAAGTGTTCCTCGACTGCGTGCATTACGGGCCGCATGGGCTGATCGACGTGCAGGCCTGGGATTGCGACTATCTCGTCTGCTCCGGCTACAAGAATTTCTCGCCGCATATGGGCTTCCTGTGGGGCCGCTTCGAAACGCTGAAGCGGCTGCCGACCTTCCGCGAGGATTT